>CAYREL010000101.1:0-4569 GCA_964423275.1 uncultured Flavobacteriales bacterium
CCGTTCCATCCTTGGTCATCCACTAATATAAATATGAAATTTGGAGAATTATTAGAATTTGATAATGATTGTGAATAATATTCGCTCTTTAATGAGAAAAGAATTGTAATTGAAAAAATTATTAAAAAAGATTGATTTCTACTCATTTTTTTTCTTGATTGGTTTTAAATAGGTTCTTTTCCCGTTCTTATTATGAATATCTCCATAAGTTACGTTTGTAATTCTTGGTGTTGGCTTGACATTTTCTATTTGTCTTCCTATTCCTTCTGGCTTCATATCTGCTTGAATAATTCTACGATTAATGGTTTGAATTAGCGAATCACGTATTAAGCTGTAACTAGAATCTAATGCTAAATTATTAAGTTCTTCTTCATCAAATTTATGGTCGTATAGTTCATATTGAAAATCGCCATTTATATCCCACTTTGTTAATCTGAATCTTTCTGTCCCTATAGAATAACCATTTCTCCATCTTGTAAGTGCGTTTTTTCTTACGAAAGAAGATTTGTTTTCAATAATAGGCTTTAAACTTTCTCCAACGACATGAGATGGAGCAACTATGTTAGTAAGGTCCATTAAAGTTGGAAATATATCTATAAGTTCTACAGGACTATTTGAAATTTTGGAGATGTAGTCTTTTCCTGGAACATTAATTATTAAAGGAACTTTTGTTGCATTATTAAATAATGTTTGTTTTTGCCAATGACCATGTTCTCCCATATGATAGCCATGATCAGAGGTGAAAACAACAATAGTATTTTTATCCAGACCTGTTTGCTTTAATTGATTAATTATTCTACCAACTTGAGCGTCTACAAATGAAATAGTAGCATAATATGCTTGCTTAATTTCTTTTGCTAAATCTTCCTCTAAATTTATTTGATTTTTTTTGGCTCTTACAGATTTCGCTGCTGGAATAGGAATAGTTTTTAAATAATCAGGAGAACTTTTGGGAATTACAATATCGTCCTTACTGTATAAATCAAAATATTTTTTTGGTGCTACAAAAGGAGTGTGGGGTCTAAAAAAACCAACAGCTAAAAAGAAATTTTCACCAGTATTTGAAAAATTTTCTAACTTTTTAATTGCCTCAGTTGCTCCTATTCCATCTGTTTGTTCCTCATCCACCCCGTCTGAAGCCATCCAACTTAAAGTTCCACCATATCTTCTTGGGATTAGAGTATTAATTTTATATTCTTCTATTTTATCTCTTCCGTATGGATTAATTGTTTGATCCCATGAATAAATATCATCAATTCCAGAAGTACCTATCGTACTTGGATTATCGTAGTGAAAAATTTTTCCAATTCTTACAGACTGATATCCCTGTTGTCTGAATCTTTGACCAATTGTTATTACATCTGGTACGGTATTTCTCAAGAAAATATTATTTTTTGTCATCTTAGTCTGATTGGAATACATTCCAGTCATAAAAGAAGCTCTTGATGGTCCACATAATGGATATTGACAATGGGCATTTAGAAATAAAGTTCCATTTTCAATAAGCTTATCAATATTAGGGGTTTTTACAACCTTATTTCCGTAAACACCAATATCACAATTTAAATCGTCTGCAATAATGAATAAAACGTTAAGTTTTTTATTGGATAATTCAGGAAAAGAATCAGAACTTTTTTGGGGTGGACTACAGCTTGAAAGGAGAAAAAAAACTAGTACTATAAAAAAGAAATTTATTTGATTCTTTATAAAAAAGAAAATTTTGTTTATGAGTTGCGTACTAAATAGTTTGTACATGATTCAGATGATAATTAACTAAATTATCTACAGGTTTTTGAATTATATCACCAAGAATTACACCATGCTTATCAGCAGCAACTTTAAGTTCTTTTTCAAATATTTTACTAATTGAACCAATAAAATGGGTTTTAACAAATTTGTATTCTGGATAACAACAGACGTGAATTTTGATAAATTCATTCATTCCATGTTGAATCATCTCAGTAACATATTCGTGGTGGTAATGTCTATTAATAAATTTCATGAAAGAAGCTAGATAAACATTTGCATGTGGTTTCATGTAAACATTTTCAAAAATATCTGCTTTTGCATTTCCAAATTGGCTTTCAAAATCTTTATGAATTGAATCCGGTAGCTGATTATATAAATAATCTTTTAATAATTTTTTTCCATAAAAAGAGCCAGAACCTTCATCGCCTAAAACATAGGCAATGGCTGGAACCTCTTCTCTTAAATTTTGGCCATCAAAATAACAAGAATTTGAACCTGTTCCTAAAATACAGGATATTGCAGGTTCTCCTTTATAGGTAGATAATGCGCAGGCTAGCAAATCATGATCAACTGTAACATTAGACTTAGGATATATTTTACTCAACCCTGATTTAACTATATTATTCATCTCATCACTTGAGCATCCTGCACCATAAAAATATAATCTCTCAGCATTTTTTGAAGCTTCATAAAATTCCTTGTTATTTTGAATTTCGTCAGCAATAAATTCACTAGAATGAAAAAAAGGATTGAATCCCATAGTTTTATACATCGTTACCTTATTTTCATCATTGACAAGTACCCAATCAGTCTTAGTAGACCCACTTTCTGCGATTAGTATCATATATATAAATTTAAAATATAGTTTTTAAATATTTATTTTTAAAAATGTATCTGTTAATTAAGAGATTAATCTCTTTAAAGTTATTTAAATTTTTAAATAAATCTTTACTTTTTGAATGAATTTTATCTGAAAGAATTAAGTTGGTTAATAAATATGAAATCATCTTAGAAAAATTCATAAATGTTAAAATTTATAGAGACCAAAATATTTCAACTTCCGAAGACAAAGTATTCATTACATAACTTATTGGAAGTAATTCTTTATTAGCTCTTTTCAAAATATTTTCATTTTCTTTTCCAGAAACATTCAAAATAATTTTTTTAGAGTTTAGTAGAGATTTTAAATTATGAGAAAGTCTCTTTTTGGGATGACAGGGAGCTATGTTTAAGGAAATATTAGGATGAATTTCAGATAGCGCATTTTCTGTTTGAACTGTATTTGGAAATAAAGATGCAGTATGGCCATCTAAACCCAACTCTAACAAAACAATAGACTTTTCATTTAAAAAAATAGAATTTGAAAGTTTAGCTAAAGATAAATTGTTGTTTTCGTCTTTCAAATCATATATCAAAGGAGTTATAGATGCCTTTTTTAAAATAGAATTACCTAAGGCTTCAGAAATATTGTAAAAGTTAGTTTCCTTGGATTCATTATCAATCCATCTTTCATCAACTAAACCAAACTTTACTTTGGCCCAATTAACTTTTGAAAGTTCTTTAAATCTTTTATACAAAGATAGTGAAGATGAACCACCAGAAAGTAAAACTTTTACTTCGTTATTTGATTTTGTTTCAATAAGTAGGTTTACTTCAATTAAAGACAACAAATTATCTTGTAAAACTGTAGAATTTTCAAACTTTTTGGTAACCATTATAAGCTAATATACACTTATTGTTTAACATACACTTAGTATTTTGGTTAATATTATGATATCAACACTTAATAAAAAAATTAGGAAACCACAGTAGTTCTAGAAAATTAATTATTAATAACTATCGACTCCTCTATTAAACCAAATGATTTTCTTACTTGACTATCTAGAACTAATTCAATATTAATTTTTGTGTCATTTGGGAAAGAATTACCATCAATAATTTTAGTATTTAAGGTAGTAATACCATTTTGAGTTTCTGCATAAAACTCTACTAATGAAAATTCACCATCTTGATATCCATATCCTTCACCCAAATCGGAATACAATATACCTTTTGCTGATAAATTAGTATCTAATGAAACCAACAGAGTAATAGTATCTAACGAAAAGGAATTAGTGGATACTATAGGATTACACAATGGAACTATCGCTCCAGGTCTTATCAAAACATCTGGATGGTATTTATGGTTTAGACTTTTTTCACCATTTATTGAAATATTTCTCCAATTTCCACCAGGGATTTGACCATTTTCGCTCCATTTAGGAACAATTAATAAATCGCTTCCAAGTAAGAAATTTTCTTGTTCAGTTCTTAAATATTTTTCTGCTGGATTATTAAAAAAAACTGGTCTCATAACTGGCATTCCTGTATTTGCACTTTCCCAAAATAAGGTATACAGATAAGGTAACAAACGATACCTTCTTTGCAAAGCTTCTCTAGAAACTATCTCTACTTCTTCTCCAAAAGACCAGGGTTCCTGATTTATAGAACCTTTAGTAGAATGCGCTCTAGAGAATGGATAAAAAGCACCTACAGCTATCCAGTGAGCATATAATTCTGGAGTTGCATTTCCAGCAAAACCTCCTATATCTGGCCCATTAAAAGGCTGTCCAGAAAGACTTAGATTCAAACTCATAGGAATAGATTGCTTTAAATGTTTCATAGAAGAGTTGTTATCTCCAGTCCAAGTTGCAGCATAACGGTGTCCACCTAAAAAGTTAGACCTAGTCAAAACAAATGGTCTTTTTTGGGGATTAGATTTAATGATTCCCTTTCTTGAAGATTCTACCATCATCATTCCATAAACATTGTGGTACCTTA
>CAYREL010000102.1:0-4554 GCA_964423275.1 uncultured Flavobacteriales bacterium
AATATAATTTATTACCAATTCTTATTTTTCTTGCAGGATCAACTAAAACATCCCACAATAAACTCTCTCGGTTTAATTCTCTTAGTAGAAAAACTTCAATTTTAGCACCTGTTTTTTCTTTATTTCCATACATTCTTGCTGGGAATACCTTGGTGTCATTCATTACCATTACATCTCCATCATCGAAATAGTCGATTACATCTTTAAACTGCCTATGCTCTATTTTTCCAGAATCTCTGTGGACAACCATTAATCTAGATTCATCTCTTTGATCAGCTGGATACTCAGCGATTAACTTTTCTGGTAATTCAAATTCAAATTGTGATAACTTCATGCTTTGATTTATAAATGAGGCACGAAATTAATAAAAATTATGATGCTTTTATGATATCTATCCATTCGTCTATAGATTTTGCCATTTCTAGAGAGAAATTTCCTGATTTTATTCGTTTTAAAGATATTAAATGCCCTCCACTGTCTAAAAAAAGACCAATATCTCGTGCTAGAGACCTAATATAGGTTCCTTTTGAGCAATGGCAATTAAAACTTAATGTGTTTTTATCAACAACTTTAAGTTCTAGATTGTGAATGGTAACCGAATTAGGTTTTAAAACTATTTCTTCATTATTTCTAGCATATTGATAGGCTCTTTTGCCATTTATTCTTTTAGCAGAGAAAATAGGTGGTATTTGTAATATATCGCCACTAAAGTTTTTAGAGATTTTTTTCAGAATGTTGTCATCTAGAGCGGGCAAAGGAAACTCTTTATCAATATCTGTTTCTAAATCAAAAGATGGGGTAGTTGAACCTAATCTAATTTCACCTGTATACTCTTTAGATTCGTTTATAAATTGGTCTATTATTTTAGTTTTTTTTCCTGTACAGACAACTACTACACCAGATGCAAGTGGGTCTAAGGTTCCTGCGTGACCAACTTTTATTTTTTTTAAATTGTATTGTTTGCAAATTGCATACCTGATTTTTTTAACTACATCAAAAGAAGTCCAATTTAGTGGTTTATCAACCACTAAAACAGCACCTGAATCAAAAGGAATTTCACTCACAATAAATTAAATATAATAGTGATGGCCGCAACAATAAAACAGTAATAAGAAAAGTATTTTAATTTGCTAGACTTTACAACACCTATCATCCATTTGCATGCAAATAACCCAGTGAAAAAGGCAGCAAAAAAACCAAGGGTTAGCGGTCCTAAATTAATTGCTTCGGAAAAAATATTTCCATCCATAAGGTCTTTTGCTACTTTCCCAAAAATTAAAGGCACAACCATCAGAAATGAAAATTTAGCAGAAGATGTTTTGTCTAATCCTAAAATTACAGATGTAGCAATTGTAGCTCCAGATCTTGAAATACCAGGTAATATTGCTATTGCCTGAGCAATTCCTATAAGGAAACTTTGTGAAGTACTAAGTACATTATTAGTTGGCTTTGCTCTATCTGCAAAAAAGAGTAGGATTCCTGTGATGATAAGCATAAAGCCAACTAAGATCAACTGGCCGTTAAATAGGGATTCAATAATATCATTAAAAAAAACACCTACCATAGCGGCAGGAATCATAGAAACAATAATATTTAATGAGAAAATTCTTTCTTTCGATGATTTTTTTAAAAAAACACCACTAATTATTTGAAGTATGTCTTTTCGAAAGATAAAAATAGTGCTTAATGCCGTTGCAAAATGCAATACAACAGTCATAATTAGACTCTCTTTAGGGACAAAATCAGTGGAAAATATTCCTTTAATGATTTCCAAATGGCCGCTACTACTAACAGGCAAAAATTCCGTTAGACCTTGAACAATTCCTAAAACTAAAGCTATTAAATAGTCCAAAAAAAATCTATTGCTTTTTCATTATTCCAAAAAGAACTAAGCCGTAGCCTGACATGACCAAAAATGGAGCAAGGGTAATTCTTCTAAATGAAAAGAGTTCAGCTTCATTAAAAACATTTGGGTCTTCTGAACCACCTCCAGACATTAAAACAAATCCCAATAGGACAACTACACAACCAATAATTATAAACATATAATTTTTTCTGCCTAGTACCATTTTAGTTTTTTCTTCCATATTAATATAGTTTTTCTGATTTAACCCAAATAAATTTATTGAGTGCAAAAAATGTGGATACAACACTTATTAAAATACCAGTAATAAGAATTCCTAAAGCAATTACTGAAAATTCCAATATTTCATTACTCAAAAGAAATTTATCTGTAGATAGTTCTGAAATAATATTGGGGTTTATAATTGCAAATGAATACCACAAGGACAACAAAAATAAAACTGCCAAAATTGCAGAAATTAATCCTTGGTAAAATGCTTTTAAAATAAAAGGTCTTCTTATAAAAAATGATTTTGCGCCAACTAGTTGCATGGTTCTTATCATAAATCTTTTTGAAAAAACAGCTAGTCTAATGGTGTTATATATAAGTAAAATTGCAATTACTAATAAAATACCAGCTATAAAAAGCATAATTAGTTCAAAGTTTTTAAAGACCGTTCCTATTTCTAAAAATTGAGACTCATTGTAAGCAACTTCTGAAATTATATGTTCATTTCCCTTGGTTATTTGGGCTGCAAAATTTGCAGCACTATCTGGGTTCACATAACTAGAACTAAGATTTACATGTATGGAGGAAGGCAAAGGATTAACTCCGTCTAAAATTTCAAAAGCATCTTTTCCTACATGTTTAAGCATTAATTTTTGGGCATCTTCCTTAGATACATATAGCGCTTTTTTAACAATGCCATCCATAGATTTTAGTTTTTTTTCCATCATTCTAACTATAGATTCATCCACAGTCTCATGGAAAAGAATGTCCATACTCAATTGTTCTTTAATTTCGGCTGACTTTTTATTAGCTGTCCACATGAAATAAACAAAGACACCAAACAAGGTTAAAAGCAAAGTCATTCCAAATATTGTAGAAAGCTCTGCTAAGGAATTTGATTTATGTCTTTTTGATTTCATTTATGCTAATTTATAAAGAAATTGAAGACAGTTTTTAATATTCTAAAATATAACTCAAAATAATTTTAGGATACATTAAAAGATTTTTTGTTTTGTCTTTAACTTCTATACTCAAATCATACTCATTAAAATTTTATGGATTGTAAAATGTAATATTTATTTTAAATTCAAATTACATATCTTTAAATACATTATATAACTATCAAAAAAATATGAAAAAATATGCTTTTATAATATTGTTTTTTTACTCGTTTATTTGTCAAATCCATTATAGTCAGTGTACAAGTTCTATAAATGCAATTCAATTAAGTGATGATACACTTTGTGGAATAGGACATGTTAATATTACTATTGATGGAGGAAATTTAGGAAACAGTACAAGCTGGCAATTATTTACTGGCAACTGCGGAGGAACATTAATTGCAACATCCTCTAACAATAACTTTATAAACATTCCAGTAAATACTACTACCACTTTTTATTGCAAAGCCGACTCTTGCGACGTCTCAAGCTGTGTATCTGCAGAAGTTTTTGTTTTAGAAACTCCCTCTTTGGACTCTATTATTATTGATTCGCTTTTTAACAACTCTGATTCTACATGGAGTACTTTAGATACTGTTTGTCCACAAACAGAAGTCAAATTATTCGCAAATTATAGCTTTACATTACCAATTGACCACTCCATTGTATGGCATAAAAGTTACTGTGGTTCTTCAATAATTGGCATAGGTGATTCAATTTCTGTTTATCCAGATTCATCAACTACTTATTTTGCTAAAATAATTGGCACGTGTGGTGCATCCTTATGTAAAAGTATTACAGTATTTACTAAAGATGGCTCAATATCACCAACCGGAATCCAAACTAGCGCTAATAACTTTTGCACTGGAGGATCTTCTACTTTGAGTGTAATTGGAGGACAATTAGGAACTGGAGCAAACTGGAGCTGGTATGAAGGTGCTTGTAGTTCTAATTTTTTGGGAACTGGATCATCTATTTCTGTTACTCCAGCAGCTACTACGATGTATTATGTTAGAGCCAACGGAGGAACTTGTGGGTCCTCAGCCTGTCAAGAAATCTTAATTAATACTTATGATTTAAATGTTTATCATTCGAATGTTGATTCTACATGTGAATCTAATGCTTTTATTCTTCAAGGTGGCTTTCCGCAAGGGGGAACTTATTCTGGCGTTGGTGTGTTGGATAGTATATTTGATCCAAACATTTCAGGAATAGGATCTCATACTCTAACATATAGTTATACAGATAGTAACAACTGTACGAATTCTGCCCAGTTTCCTGTAGTAGTTTTAGAAGCAAATATTGACCCTACATCAATTAGTGCTAATCTTTATGAAATATGTAATGGCAACACATCTATAATTTCAATCGATAACTCAAATAGCCTTATAAATGGAAGTCAATGGTTTTGGTATAAAGGAGCTTGCGGGACAGGAACTTTAATTGCCTCCACGACAACCAATAACCAGATTTCTGTATCTCCTTCTACCACAACAAATTACTATGTGAGGTCTGAAGGTGGATTATGTCCAGTAAGTAATT
>CAYREL010000103.1:0-4426 GCA_964423275.1 uncultured Flavobacteriales bacterium
GGTTTTCCTTGCCATCTGTCCTTACTTGCCCAAGAGGAAGTTGTGAACCAGTTAAAATAATGGGCTTAGTCAAGTTTTGAAACATTAAACTTAAGGCGCTAGCAGTATAAGACATTGTATCGGTCCCGTGCAATACTACAAAACCGTCAAAATAATCGTAATTTTTAAATATTTCATCTCCAATTTGGTTCCAGGTTTCAAAGTTCATATTGGAAGAATCGAGTGGGTTTTCAAAAGCTATAGTTTCAATCGTGCAGTTTAATTTATTAAGCTCCGGGACTTCAGTTGTTATCTGATCAAAATTAAAAGGCTTAAGAGATAATTCTAAAGGATTTTCAATCATTCCTATTGTTCCACCTGTATATAATAAAAGTACCTTGGATTTTTTCATGAAATAAACATTGGAAAGATTACAAGTAGACCATCTAATACAAATAAATAATAAAATTCACTTTTTATTTTTAAAGACGGAATTAAAACTAAGTTAGTCATAATCATAAAAAAACAAAGTAGGTAATTGAAATGGTATAATCCGAAAAAAAACAAACATAGAATACTCAACTGAGAAATAATAAAAGCTACTCTAGAACCAGCAAACTGGGGAATTGTATATATTTTTTTTTTGTCTATTGTCATGTCTCTTATATCAAAGGGTATTGTAATTGCAAATACGTAAATAAAAATAATGAAAGTAATATTCCAATTAAAATTACTACTAGAAACTAGTTGAGGTAAAGCACAGCATGTCCAGGACCAACAAAAAGAAATAATTAAAATTTTAAAAAATGGGATATTTCTAATCTGTAGTTTTTTAGAAAACACATTTCTGTAAAAAAAAACTAAACCAAAAAATGGAATCGAAACTATAATTAAATAAATATTCATAATATAAAATGAAAGAATTACAGAAATTAAAAAAGAAACAAAAACTATCCCCTTTATAAGTTTATCATTGGATTGACTCCAAAGAATTTGATTGGAACGGTGATTGTGAATTTCTCTCTGCGAAATATTTTGCAAGCTATATCCAAACAGAGTGGAAAAGAACACCAGTATTATAACCAGTAAATCAACTTCTGATTCTGTGTAAGAATAGGTGCTTAGGGCAATTCCAATAGCACCTAATGAAATCCAAACATTAGAAAAAACAATAAATTCTATTATTTTTTTGAATTGCAAAAACTAACTTCCTAAAATATTATTTGTAATTACTGCAATTACAACCCCTAAAACACTACCAGAGGAGGAGCCAATATAATTTTTGGTCTTTTTAACAGAGTAAAACCCTTTTTTATATTCATTTTCTAAACTAGATTGCTCTTTTAGTTCTTCTTCTTTAAGGTTTTTTGTTCTAATTATTAAAGTGCTAATTACTGGAACTGCTATTACCAAACCAGAATTAGCTTTATTAAAAACCCCACCTTGATAGCTATCAAAAACTCCTATAGAAATTCCTGAAATTATTCCCAGGATAAAGTGTTTTATTGGTTGGTGTGTGTGTTTTGCTTTTCTCTTGCCCATAACATACTGCTCCATATGTTCTTTGGACAAAAGATTTCCGATTGAAGAATCTGGAACATAGACCCAGTTTTTGTTTAGTCTTGGTGTACTGTAATAAAGCACATCTTCATTTGGGTAAATTTTAAATTTCCAAATATCTTTTTTGTTTTTTTTCTGATAACCAGCTAGGTGATCTTCTTTAATCTCTAGTAGCTTATAATTTACAGTATCTCCTGAAAGAAGGTGAATTTTTATGTCTTGTAAGTCACTATTTTTATCTTGCGCGTTAAATTGAAATATTGTAAAAAAGAAGGAAATAAATATAATTAATAGATTTTGTTTTTTTTTGTTCATAAAATAAAATTAAACAATTTGTCAACATTATATACCGAAACAATTTCTATATATATATTTGACGGTATAAATTATTATTATGGATACAAATTCTTTTGAAAACAGACATATCGGAGCAAATCAAGACGATATTAAAAAGATGTTAAATACGATTGGATTAGATTCTGTTGATGAGTTAATCCATCAAACAATTCCGAATTCAATTTTAAAAAATAGTCCATTAAAAATTGGAGATGCAATAAGTGAAAACGATTATTTAAATAAATTAAAAGAAATTGCTGACTTAAATAAAAATTTTGACAATTACATTGGCCAAGGTTATTATGGTACACTTACTCCAAGTGTCATAAAAAGAAATATTTTATGTAATCCGGGCTGGTATACAGCATATACTCCCTATCAGGCAGAAATTGCTCAAGGAAGATTAGAAGCACTATTAAATTTTCAAACTTGTGTAACTGAACTTACCGGAATGGAAATGGCAAATGCATCACTTTTAGATGAATCAACTGCAGCTGCAGAGTCTATGTTGATGTTTTTTCATATGAGATCAAGGTCTCAAGTAAAATCTCATGTGAATAAGTTTTTTGTTAGCAATGATTTATACTTGCAAACTATAGATGTAATATCTGCAAGAGCAGAACCACTTGGAATAGAAATTATTTTTGGAGATGCGAATTCAATAGAGTTGACTGATGAATTTTTTGGTGCTATTGTACAATATCCAAATGCTTACGGTGAAATTTACGACTACAGTGAATTTACTTCTTCTGCAAAAGATTTAGATATTCAAGTTTCTGTAATAGCAGATATAATGAGTCTTGTTTTGCTTAAAAGTCCCGGAAGTTGGGGAGCAGATGTCGTTGTTGGATCTACCCAAAGATTTGGAGTTCCAATGAGTTATGGCGGTCCTCATGCTGCATTTTTTGCCTGTAAAGATTCTCACAAGAGATATATTCCAGGAAGAATTATTGGAGTATCCTTAGATGTTCATGGAAATCCAGCATTAAGAATGGCACTTCAAACAAGAGAACAACATATAAAAAGAGGAAAGGCAACTTCAAATATTTGTACAGCTCAGGCTCTTTTGGCAGTTATGGCTAGTATGTATGTTGTCTACCATGGTCCAAGAGGCTTAAAAAATATTGCAGAAACAATTAGACAAAAGACATCAAGTTTAAAACAAGCTCTAATCGGTATTGGATATGAAATAAATAACTCTAATCACTTTGACACGATATCCTTTAGAGAAAATCTTAATTCTATAAGACTTCATTTAGAAAAAAATGAAATCAATGTTGGTTATTATAAAGATTCTGTAACAATATCTATTGATGAAACGACTAGTTGGGAAAGTTTAAATAAACTTACGAAAATATTGGGCGATTTTAAAAAATTTAATTCTAAAGTAAATCTTGAAAAAGAGATAGAAAACCCTATTTTCTTGCCAAAAAGTAATTCAATTTTAGAACAAAATGTATTTAACTCTTATCATTCTGAGACAGAAATGATGAGATATATTAAAAAACTTGAAAATAAAGATTTATCGCTTGTTCATGGCATGATTTCTCTTGGTTCCTGTACAATGAAGTTAAATGCAGCAACTGAAATGGAACCTATTACTTGGCCTGAATTTGCAAATTTACATCCTTTTAGCCCTGTAAATCAGACTCAAGGGTTTCAACAAATATTTAAAGAGTTGGCGGAAGATTTAAGTGAAATAACTGGGTTTGACCAAGTTTCGCTTCAACCAAATAGTGGTGCTCAAGGTGAATATAGTGGACTTATGGTAATAAGAGCTTATCATATATCCAATAATGAAGAACATAGAAATATATGTCTAATTCCTACAAGCGCTCACGGAACTAACCCAGCAAGTGCAGTTATGGCTGGAATGGAAGTTGTTTTGGTTAAATGCGATGAACTTGGAAACATTGACATAGAAGATTTGAGAGAAAAAGCTTCACATCATGCTGATAATCTTTCGGCCTTAATGGTTACATACCCTTCTACACATGGAGTATTTGAAAAAGATATTATTGAAATTACTACTATTATACACAAATTTGGAGGGCAAGTCTATATGGATGGTGCCAATATGAATGCACAAGTTGGTCTTACATCACCAGGATTAATTGGAGCAGATGTTTGCCATCTAAATCTTCACAAAACTTTTGCCATTCCACATGGAGGTGGTGGACCAGGAATGGGACCAATAGGAGTTGCAAAACATTTATCGCCATTTTTACCTGGTAACCCAATTATTAAAACCGGTGGTTCCAGTGGCATAAAAGCTATTAATGGAGCTCCATGGGGAAGTGCTTTGATCTTGATAATTTCTTACGGATACATAAAACTTCTAGGTGCCAAAGGGCTAAAGAAATCTACAGAAATTGCTATTTTGAATGCCAACTATCTACAATCCAAATTGAAAGATCATTTCGATGTGCTTTATTGTGGTCCTAGTGGTAAAGTTGCTCATGAAATGATTCTTGATTGTAGATCTTTTAAAAAGGATTCTGGAGTTGAAGTTGAAGACATTGCAAAAAGATTAATGGACTATGGTTTTCAG
>CAYREL010000104.1:0-3401 GCA_964423275.1 uncultured Flavobacteriales bacterium
CTGGTTCACTAATAGAAATAGAAATCCCTTCTTCACCAGCTCTACCACAACGACCTATTCTATGTACATAAGTTTCAGATTCATTGGGAATGTCGTAGTTAATTACATAACGTAATTTGCTTATATCTATTCCCCTTGCAGCGATATCTGTAGCAACTAGAATTCTAATTTTACCCTCTTTAAAATCTTTAAGTGCCTTTTGTCTTTGGTTTTGGTTTCTATCTCCATGAATGGCTGCACAATTAATATTCTTCTTTTTTAGATTTCTTACAATTTTATCTGCTCCATGCTTTGTTCTTGAAAAAAGAAGTACTTGGTCTAGTTTTGAATCTTTCAATATGTGAAGAAGCAGTTCTTTCTTATTATTTTTATTGGTGGTGTATAGATACTGTTGAATAGTATCAGCAGCAGAAGAAACAGCATTAACAGCTACTTTTTCTGGATTCACTAAAATTTGCCTAGATAATTCTAAAATATTTTGTGGCATAGTTGCTGAAAAGAATAGAGATTGTCTTTTTTTAGGAAGTTTAGCTATGATTTTTTTAATATCATGAATGAATCCCATATCTAGCATTCTATCTGCTTCATCTAACACAAAATATTTTACTGCATTAATAGAAATAAATCCTTGGTTCATTAGATCTAATAGACGACCAGGGGTTGCAACTAAAATATCTACTCCGTTACTTAAAGCTCTTGTTTGTCCGTGTTGAGAAACTCCACCAAAAATCACAGTAGTTTTAAGCTTAGTATACTTTGAATAAGCTTTAAAATTTTCTTCAATCTGAATTGCTAACTCTCTTGTAGGAGTAACTATTAGAGAAGATATTTTTCTATTTTTTTGATGGTTTTGTTCGCCACTTACTAAATGCTGAATAATAGGAATAGCAAAGGCAGCTGTTTTACCAGTTCCTGTTTGGGCACTTCCCAAAACATCATCACCATTTAAAACTAATGGAATAGACTTTGCCTGTATCTCGGTTGGTTCTCTATAGTTTTGATCTTTTAATGCTTTAAGTATAGGCTCTATTAATTTTAAATCTTCAAAATTCATTATGTGATTTGTAATTGGGTGCTTTGTTATTGTAAAGGTAACTATATTATTATCTGTAGAATGTTTTTTAGATAAATGAAAAATACAATAAAATGAGCCTTTATCTTAATTCTATTTTATCAATAAGAAGCATGAAATCTTCATTTTTTTTATTGGCAATTAAGAAGGTTACTTCTTCAATGGATTTATGAAAGAAATTTGGTTCGTCCAATTTTCTTCCCCTAAAAGAAGGGTACATTCTATTTAAAGGTATTTCTATTTCTTGCCATTCTCCAGAGCTTGAAAAAGAGGTTATGTAGGAAGCATAATCAGAAGATTTATGTTTTATTCTAAACTGATAGTTTTTACCGTCTCCCTTAATTTTTAATACTATTGATTTAAACTTTTCTACGCTTAACTTATTAAAACTATGTCTTACAGAAGAGAATCCACCATAGTTATCTAAAGAAACTTTTCCAGAAAAAACTCCTTTTCCGTCCTTATTTAACTGGAAGTTGCCATTAGATCTTCCTCCCATTACCACATCATCTACAACTACCCAGTTGCTAATGGACGAATTTTTGTTAAAATCAAATATTATGTGACTTGATAAAGAAGAAACTAAAACCATTGAGCAAATTAAGTATTTCATGAAGATAAAAGATTATTTTTCGAGTACTTTTTCATAAGCTCTTCTCGGACTTTTTCTAATATAAACTATTCCACAGTAGGTATAACTCAGTTTTTCAAAAATTTTCATCATAGGTATATTATCGTGATTGGTATCAGCCTTAAGACTGTATATATTTTTCGAATGGGCGTATTTTTCTATTAATTTCATCATCTTTTTGGCCATGCCTTTTGCTAAAAATTTTTCAGAAATAGCTACTCTATGGTAAACTATAAAATCTTGGTCGCTAAGCCATTTTCCTTCTATATTTATATAATCTGGTTCATCATTGATAATTACTGCACTGTACCCTATAATAGTATCATTTTGAGTTAAGACAAAACCTATTTTATTTTCAATATCGCTTTTTATAACCTCCATATTGGGGTAGCCATCCTGCCACTGGTTACTACCATCTTTTTTCCTTCGCTTAATAGCATCTTTTAAAATTTGCCATACTTGAGAAGCTTCAGAATATTTAGCTGGTCTAAAATGATAATCCATGCTGTAAATTTATTGTTTTTAGGCTGTTTATTGAGAAATTTTCAATCATCAGAATTAGTTTTATTTCCAGCCTGGAGGACTAGAATCTTTAGAAGCTGTACTTTCAATAAGATAAAACCATTGAAAATTTTGAGTAGAATATATATAATTAAATTCTTTTTCTTTAATTATAAAAACACCAACTCCTAGTTCTAGAGCATCTTTACTTAATATGTTGGACTTATGTCCTGGAGATTTCATCCACTGAGTAACAATCTTTTTGGACAAACTTAAGTAAGTATCTTGTGAGTTAACAGGTGTTTTGGCTATATTTTCTGCAATAAATGGATTGGTTATACCTGCAATTTTTGCTCGATCTACTGGTTCCTTTCGTTTTTTTATTTTGGAGCTATGACTAAAAAATTTTAGTTCAGCCATCATTTTGCTGTGGTTAAATGCTGCTATTTCAAGGTTCATATTCCAAGATATTATTTTCTTTTTTCTTTTGGCTCGCTCTTTATTGGTTAGATAAAAAATAGTGGCATGAAGTAGGGGGTAGTCAATTTTATTAAAGTTTATAGTTTGGTTAATTTCCTTTAGCTTGCTAAAATTTACATGACTGTATTTTTCATAAGACTCTTTTTTCCAATAACTTTTTTCAGTAGAAATTTGTCCAATAAATAATATTGGCCAAATGAAAAACAGAATAAATACTTTTTTCATATTTTTATTTTTCTTTAAAAGAATAAATTTCTATTGGATTAAAAAAGTACTTAATTATTTAGTCTAGTAGAATAGGAGCACCAGCAACTTCCATTTTTTTGCCAACAGCATCTACTTTTTCTAGGTAAGTGTCTATTTTTGGTTGTAGTCGCATAAAAAGCTCTGTTGCTACCTTGAAGCTTTTCATATGTAGTTCGGTTGGACCATAAGAGTTGGCATACCATCCACCTCTTGAATTATAAAGGCTGCTAAATAAAGAAACATTGTCTTTCTCACCAATTTCTTCCTTGGAAGGGCTTCCACCAATTTCTCTTTCTAAGCCGTTCATGGTGGTAACCAATTCGTAAACGTCTTTTGTTAGAGATGCTCTTTGGTTACTTATATAATTTAAGTTTTTTTGGTAAGCCTTAACTCGTATGTTTGCCTTATCAAACTTGTTTTGGTAGACATTTACTTTTTTGTTAAGTTCTGCAATTGAATTGTAGTAGGCTT
>CAYREL010000104.1:3411-4412 GCA_964423275.1 uncultured Flavobacteriales bacterium
CATTCCTCGAGACACCATTTTCTGAATGGAACTGTAGTCTCTTTTGGCAGATGCCTTAACTGCAGTTGTTAATTTGGTATTCAATTCCCAAGAAACTCTACTAATTCCTTTTTTGTAAGGAGCTGATAATTGGGTTACAGTTTTCCCATCGCTGTTTTTTATTACCAATACAATTTCCGGTTTAGATTCATTTAGCTCATCGTCCAATGCTTCCCAACCTGGAAAGGGAATATCTTTGGTCTTTTGATCATCTAAAATTTCAACTAGCTTTTTTAGCTTTTTCAATTCTATTTTTGTTTTTTTAGCAAGTACATCAATCTCTTCTTCTAGTATTTTATTGGTTGATTTGTATCCTGCTTTGTTCAATTTTTCTAAAAGGGTACGATCTGCTTTTTCAGACATTTCTGCTTTTTGTCTTTTTGCTCTTTTAGAAATGTGACCTTCTTTGAGATAGTAAGTGAAAATAGCACCGTAAGGAGGGTTTTTAGCATTGAAAGTCGCACCTCCGCTACTTCTAGTACCTCCATTTATAAGGTTGTACTGAAGTGCTTTTTTAGGAGCAAATAAAATGGCTTCTTTGCCAATAGTCTCCTCATTGATTTCCCTAAGCGGGCTATAGTCGTCAAGTACATAAAAACTTCTTCCAAAAGTTGCCAGTACAAGGTCGTTTTCTCTTTTTTGAATTGCCAAATCTCTAACTGGAATAGTAGGTAGACCACTTGAGAATTTATGCCATTTCTCCCCTTTATTTAAGCTTACATAAACTCCGTATTCTGTTCCTAAAAATAATAGGTTTGGGTTGATGTGGTCTTGAACAATTCGCCAAACTATTGTTCCATCTGGAATTCCATTACTTATAGATGTCCATTTTTTTCCACCATCAATAGTTTTGTAAAGATATGGTTGGTAGTCGCCAAATTTATGATTGTCTAAAGCTATATAGGCTGTTTGCTTATCGTATAAATCCGCTTTGATATCATTTACAAATGCTGTAGATGGCA
>CAYREL010000105.1:0-4401 GCA_964423275.1 uncultured Flavobacteriales bacterium
TTACCTAATGTGTACCTATTTGGTACTTAACTCGTACTTAAAAATTAGGTCAAAAATAGGTGTTTTTAGCCCCAAAATAGTCTGTAAAAGTCTGTTAGATTTTTTTCAGCAATCCCAAAATAAATTTAGTGTGACAGGTTATGACCTTGAGTGTGACAGGTTAAGTTTCAAAAATAGTCTTTTTTTAATGTTTTTATTTAAATCTTAACCTATCATTAACATGATAATAAATAATTGTTTTTGGAGTTTTTATTGAATATAGAACTTTGGCTTAATGATTTAGATTTAAGTGAATATATTAATATTTTCAAAGAAGAATCTATCGATATGGCAGTTCTTCCAGAATTATCGTCGGATGACCTAAAAGAAATTGGTGTGACTAAACTTGGTCATAGAAAAATTATTTTAAAAGCTATTTCCGAATTAAAAAAAGAACCAAATAATAAAGCTTTAAATGATACTCAAGAAAAAGATGAGCTTACAAAATTGTGTAAATTGTTACCCAAAGTAATTTCAAGCCCTTTAAGCGAATATATTTCTGAAAATAACGCATTTATGAAACTCTGGTTTGCTTGCGACACTGCTGAATTATTAATACGTTTTTTAGTAATTATAGGATTAAGTGATCTAAGAGATAAAAACAAATTAAGTGATCAAATACTTAAACAGTTTTGGGGTAAAATTGAGATGCCAACTCTTGGTGCATGGATGGCGATGGCAAAAATACTATCAGAAACAAAAGATAAATCTGGATTATTAGTTCCAGAAATCTATGAATTTGTAAAGGGACCGCTGACAGACTTATTATATGGTCCTAAAAAACCAGGATCTCCAGAAAGTTCATTTTTATCTTTAAGAAACAGATTGGCTCATGGTGGAGGTTTAAATAATAAAGAAGCGTCTCGGTTATTAAATATTTGGCAAGAAAAATTTGAAAATTGTTTAAATAGACTTGATTGGATAAAAGAAATTAAAATGTATGGAATAAAATCAGGGTCTTTTATAGAACTTATTGAAGGGCAAAATAATGATTTAATTGAAAACAATTTAAAAAATAAAAATATAGATATGAAATCAGATTCAGTACTGATTATGAGAAACAATAACGTATTAAATTTGTGGCCATTACTTTTATTTGGTTCTCCTCAATTGCCTTCAACAAAAGATAATATAAATAAAGATCCTATAACTCAAATTTATGTTCGTAAAGATGTTGTAAGACTTCAATTTACACCCATAGATGTCGATGGCTACAGCCAAACGGAAAAAGGTGAAGATGCGATTGATGCTTTTAAATCATTGTTTGGACTTGACCGACAAAAAACTGATATAAAAGAAAAATTTCAAGTTCCAGATTTTACCAGAGAAATTAATAGAGATGCTTCTCAAATGGTTGGTCGTTTTGAAGAACAAAATAAAATTGAGGAATGTATAAAATCAATTAATGATGGTTTAATATGGGTTACCGGCACAGCGGGTATTGGTAAATCTTTTTTAGCTGCACGCCTTATGAGTGATTTGAGTGAAAAGTATAAAAATACTAGTACATTCATTTTACCATATAGATTTAAGGTAGGAGATAACGCTCGTTGCAATAGAGATAGTTTTACAACCTTTATTATTGAGAGAATAATAGCAGCTGATAAAATATTAGATGCAGAAAAAATAAGTGATAAAGGTACTGCAGTTGATAAACTCAAATCTTGTTTTAATAATCTTAAACTGGAAAAAAAATTAATAATTGTTTTAGACGGCTTAGATGAAATTAGTGTCCGTGACAAAGATTTTGCTAAAGATTTTCCAGTGTCACTTAAATACCCTGGCATTATTTGGGTTTGTGTTGGACGTCCAGAAACAGCTTTAGTGAGCTTATTCAAAACAAAAAATGCTTTAATACCATTTCCTGAAGGGCTTCCTCCAATGTCAAATAATGATATTAGAGGTATGATACTCGAAAAAATAGGCCCTCTTAAAAAGAAATTATTATCGAATGATAAAGAATCTGGTGAAGCAATAGCCAATCCATTTATTGATCTTGTGGCTAAACAAGCTGATGGACTTCCACTATATGTTAAATACGTTATAGGTGATGTGCTCGCCAATAGATACCGTGTTCTTGATGGCGATGAAGTATTACCTGATAGTCTTCATGCTTATCATGAACAGCTACTTGAAGGTCTTGGTATTGGTGACCTCAAGTTTATTTTAACTCCTTTGGCATCGTTATTAGCAGTGGCATTTGAACCTCTATCTTTAGAAGAAATTCAAATAATTTTCATATATAGAAAAATTATTTCTAATGATGAAAAGGGAAAAATATTAATTGAAAATGGGTTATCTGCAATCGCTCCGATGTTGAGAAGGGCACCAGACCCAGAGGGTGAAGAAGGTTATACACTCTTTCATTATTCTCTTAGAGAACATATTTTAAAAAGTCAGGACATGGCAAATAGTGTGCAAACTGCAAAGGAAGCATTTTGTGAACTTGCAATGAAGCCTGATGATCAAGAAGAGCTGACAAATTATCTCTATAGAACTGGTATTGATCACTTTATTGACATAAAAGATTTTAAAGCTGCTGGTAAAGCACTCCTTAATTTTTATTGGCTTCTAAATTTATTTAATCTTGGCAAAACACCTTCTGATATAAATAGTTATTGGTCCCAACTTCCAATATCTAAACAGCAAATTGATGCCTGTTATTTATTTTCATTAATGGGGGGTAAAGATCATAATGGTTACAGCGACAATGATTTTGGTCTTGGTAAAGACTGGGTTCGGTTTATGGAAAATGAAATCTATGACGTTAAATCTAAAAACTCAATTGAAAATATTGATGATTATTGGGCCTTTGACATTCAAAAAAATAAACAATCAGAAATTGAAGAAGAAAAATTAATTAACAATTTATTAACTAGTGAAGAAATGGATATCGAAGCAAACTTAGAAAGTGAAAAAGATATGCGTGACTTACTAACTAGCGAATCTGATCAAGAAAGTCTTGATTCCATTTTTGATCCTGGACCAATACGAGTCTTTAAAAATTATAAAGAATGGTATGAATGTGTAAAAGAAGACTATGATTGGTATGAACCTATGGAGAAAACAGAAATAAGATTATCTTTTTATAACAAATTATCAGATTTTTTTCTTCTTTCTAGAATCTGTCACTCTGGTGTTGAACTTAGTGCCAGAATTTGTAGATTGAACATATTTAAAAAGGGAGGAACTGATACAAGTACTATTCTAGCTTTAAACCGGCTGTCTTCTTTTTACTCTTTGTGGGATGGACAGGGCACCGATTATCAAAATAATGAACAACACTTATTTTATAATTCAGATTATAAAGGGATGGGTAGAAATATACCTGCTTCTTATAGTGGCATGAATTCTAATATTTTTATGTCTGCACCTTCAATTTTTCATTATTGTTTAAAATTTATTATAGATGAGTATGGTTTGACTAGCCAATTGCTTCCTATATTATTACAAAATCCATGTGCAATGTTTCCAGATGTTATAAATTTAAATATAAAAAGTAAAAATAAAACTTTGATCAAAATTTCAGATTTATTATATGAAGTTTCTAACTTTTATATTAAGAGTAAAGGAGAAAAACACCCTTCATCATTAGACGTGAAAATGAGACTAGCTAATCGTTTATATTTTGATATGAAACTTAGAGAAGCAATATCAATAATTAAAAATGTTTATAAAGATTTATTTGCCATATATGGATTAGAGGACGAAAGAACATTAAAAGCTCTTGAAATTAAGGGTAATATTGAATTTGAACTAGGAAATTTCAAAGAAGCAAAATTAAGCTTTATGAAATTAATGAAAGACATTAATAAAAAATATTTCAATGAAATTATTTTTAATGAATGGCGTTCAAAATTAGCGCTAATTGAATTATCTTTTCAAAATTTTGAAGCTGTAGAAAGTCTATGTCATGAGGGACTTCTCTATTTTGATAATTCAAAGACCGATAAATTTCTTTCTTTGTCTGGAGATAGGGTTTTTATAATAATACGAAATTTATTAAAAGAATTAGATGCTGGTTTATCTATCCCATCTTTACCGAATGAAACTGATCAAAATAATTTAGAGAGTTTTATTTCCATCTATGCTGAAAGAGGGCTTCACGAAATGTGTTTAGGTTTACTTAATGACCAAAACGATCCTAAATTCTTAAAAAAGCAAGAAATTTTGAAATTGATCCGATCTTTTAGCTTACCATTAATTTTTACAGCCAATATCAATTATTTACTTGATCAAATGACACCGCGGGAGCAAAGGTGTGTTCGTATGAGATACGGAATAGGTATGAACACAACTCACTCTTTAGACGAAATAGCAAAGAATTTTGATGTATCAGCTGATGAAATTAAAAATTATATA
>CAYREL010000106.1:0-4370 GCA_964423275.1 uncultured Flavobacteriales bacterium
AAGAAATTGAAAACCTTTTGTTGGGAGAAAAAGATAATTGATTAAAACTTGTTGACTTTGGAATAAATAATGCTTCTGGAGTAGAAGCAGCCGGTATTCTTTCTAGGTTTTTCATCCACGAAGTAACATGTTTGTAAAGAATTTTTTTATTAAACAGAAAATACTGCCCGCTTATATAAGGATAGTCAGGAGCATAATCTGAAATTAATAAAGACCGATATCCATCTCCAAAAAAATGTCTTCCGTGTCCAATTTGAAAATTGATTTCTGAAATTGGAGAAAAACTTAAATACCCATTTGCCAAACTTGCATCGTGGCCATTCTCCTTAAAACGTTTTGCTCTGCCAATTCCATATGCTATTCCATCAACCCCCATTTGCGGATTTGCCCTTAACTTTGACTTTTCCTGCAGATACAACGGATAAAAAAATTGATTTTCATAAAATCTAGTTTCAAATGAGAAATTACTACTTAAATCTCCTGAAATTCTAAATCCTCTAACGTTGCTATAATACCTATAATTCAAATCGTTATTTACAGGGCCAAGAGTAAAATTAAAAAGAGGATCTGCTGTAATATGAATGTCTTCTTGCTTGACATTCAATAAACTATGTTCAAATATTTTATTTCCTAGCTTAGTTCTATCTTTTGTTGTAAAACTATCTAGAAAGTATTGACTAGACTCTAAATAAGGCTGGATGGAACTATGGGATACTTTATTATATGGAATTACATAATTGGAAGAAAAACTTTTGTTTTTAATTTGGGCAATAAAGGGGTTAACAATAAAAAAGCTAGCATATATTACAGCATGCTTAAAAATTGTTTTTTTAGACAACATGGTTTTTAATATACCAATCATAAGTTAATTTAATACCATCTGTAAGATTAATTTTAGCTTTCCATTGTAAATTATGGATTTTGCTAACATCTAATAATTTCCTGTAAGTTCCATCTGGCATGGAAGAATCCCATTCTAAATCTCCTTTAAATCCAGTAATTTTTTTTATTAAAAGTGCTAAATCTTTAATTGAAATATCCTCTCCAGTTCCAACATTTATAGTTTCAGATTTATTGTAATTATTCATTAAAAAAACACTTGCATCTGCCAGATCATCTACATGTAAAAATTCTCTTTTAGGATTGCCACTTCCCCAAATTTCTACTTTGTTTTCATTGTTAAGCTTTCCATCGTGAAACTTTCTTAACAAAGCGGGTAAAACATGAGAGCTTTTAAGATCAAAATTATCATTTTCACCATATAAATTTGTAGGCATTATGGATATGAAGTTACACCCGTATTGCTCTCTAAAATATTGGCACATTTTTAACCCTGCAATTTTTGCTATTGCATAGGGCTCATTGGTTGTTTCTAAAAGTCCGGTTAATAGATACTCTTCTTTTATTGGTTGAGGAGCATTTTTTGGATATATACATGAAGATCCTAAAAAAAGCAATTTTTCAACCTTAAAAAGATGAGCACTTTTTATTACATTATTTTGAATTGTTAAATTATCATAGATAAAATCTGCTTTAAAGTTACTATTGGCTAAAATACCACCAACTTTAGCTGCGGCTAAAAAAATAAATTCTGGTCTTTCCTTATTAAAAAAACTAGTTACATCTTCTATATTTCGTAAATCCAATTCTTTAGAAGATTTTAGAACTAAATTGTTATGTCCTAAAGACTTTAATTTTCTAACTATTGCAGAACCAACCATTCCATTATGGCCAGCAACATAAATTTTAGAACTTTTAGAAAGTGCCATTATTTTTTAAGTTTTTTCTGAAAAAGATTATAATCTGCATTCACCATTTCTTTTACCAAAGATTCCAAATCGTATTTAGGAGTCCAGTTTAGTAGTTTTTTGGCTTTTGAAGCATCCCCGATAAGTAAATCAACTTCCGTTGGACGGTAATAATTATTATCTATTGAAATAATTACTTTATTAGAAGATTGGTCAATTCCAACTTCATTTTCTCCTTCTCCCTCCCATTTTATATTAATTCCTAGTTCTTTAAATGATAAATTACAAAACTCTCGTATGGTGGTAGTTTTACCAGTTGCTAGAACAAAATCTTCTGGCTTTTCATGCTGAAGCATTCTCCACATTCCTTCTACATAATCTTTTGCATGTCCCCAATCTCGCTTAGCATTTAAATTACCTAAGTAAAGTTTTTCCTGCAGCCCAAGCTTTATTTTAGAGGCTGCTCTTGTGATTTTTCTAGTTACAAAAGTTTCTCCTCTAAGTGGGCTTTCGTGGTTAAATAAAATTCCATTACAAGCAAACATTCCATAAGCCTCTCGGTAATTTTTAACAATCCAAAAAGCATATAATTTGGCAACCCCATATGGACTTCTTGGGTAAAATGGTGTGTTTTCTTTTTGAGGAACTTCTTGAGCTTTACCGTAAAGTTCCGATGTAGATGCTTGGTAAAACTTAACTTTATTTTCCATTTTTAGTATTCTAATAGCCTCTAAAATTCTAAGGGTTCCTAGAGCATCTGAATTAGCGGTATATTCCGGAACTTCAAAAGAAACTTTTACATGAGACTGTGCTCCAAGATTGTAAATCTCATGGGGCTGAACTTCTTGTATTATTCTTATTAAGTTGGTAGAATCTGTTAAGTCTCCATAATGAAGAAAAAAATTCACATCTTCTTTGTGCTTGTCTTTGTATAAATGGTCTATTCTTGAAGTATTGAAAGAAGATGATCTTCGCTTTATTCCGTGAACTTCATAATTTTTATTTAACAATAGTTCTGCTAAATAGGCTCCATCTTGTCCTGTAACACCGGTAATTAATGCAATTTTTTTCATTACTCTACGATAAACCAATTATTTGTTAACCTTGGACGATTATATATCATCTCTTGTTTAGTTTGTAAATCTATTAACTTTTTTCCAGCATATTGAGCTATTGCGTGTCCAGCTGCTGTATCCCACTCCATAGTTGGAGCGAATCTAGGGTAAACATCTGCACTTCCTTCTGCAACCAAGCAAATTTTAAGAGAACTTCCCATGGAGACAATTTCAACATTCTTTTTTCTTTTTTTTACATCATCAAAGTATTCTTTAGTTTCTGGGCTTTGATGAGATCTGCTTCCAACTACTTTGAAATTAGTTGATTTATTGTCCAAAGGTAACTTGACTTTTTTTTCGTTAATTTCTCTATAGGATCCATTTGAAGAGCCATAATACAACCATCCCTTAACTGGCACAAAAATAACTCCTAATATTGGTTTTCCATTTTTAACCAAAGCGATATTAACTGTGAACTCTCCATTCCTTTTTACAAACTCTTTGGTGCCATCCAAGGGATCTACAATCCAAAGTAATTTCCAATTTTTCCTATCCTTATAATCAGTTAGTTTACCTTCCTCACTTAAAATTGGGATATTGGTTTTTAACAAATAGCTTTCTATAATATCATTTGCTTGTTGGTCAGCTATAGTTAAAGGAGATTTGTCTTCTTTATAACTTACAGAAAATTCATCCCCATAAATTTGAAGTATTTTCTCTCCAGCTTTTTTAGCAGCCTCTTTGGCAATATTTAGCCAATTATTTTCCTTTGCTTCTTGCAATTAATCCAAAATTAGATCTGTACCAAATTCTCTCATGAAAATAATAAATCGGCATTTTAACAAAAAATTCAATTCCTCCAACGGTTACAGCTGTTAATGGATCCCCACTTACTAGCCAAGCAATAACCATAGTTGTAAGAGTTGCCGTAAGTCTCCAAGTAAATGTCTTGGCCAGATGTCTTTTTTTACTAATTTCCATACTAATAATTATTGGCGGAAGTAAAATCTTTTTCTATTGGGTGCCAAGTTGTTTTTGCCTCCATAAATTTTTTAACAATGTATGGAGATTCAAAACTACTATCTTCTATTTTAGATTTTGATACATCCACTACTCTTTTTAAGTTATTAGACGCTTGAAAAAACATTTGATTTTTTAATTCCTTATTGTCTATGTTAATTCCAAGAGCATTTATATCCATGTGTTGGGCCAGATGCGGTGCTAGTTCGTCTTTACTTCCAGTTATAATATTAACCACCCCATTAGGTACATCAGAATTAGAAATTACTTCGGCTAGAGAAATTGCGCATAATGGTAGTTTTTCAGAAACTATGGTAACACAAGTATTTCCAGAAAGAATAACTGGAATTATGGAAGATATTAAACCCAATAAAGAGTTTTCTTCTGGGGCAACTATTCCTATTACACCCATTGGTTCTAAAATAGTAAAATTA
Source organism: uncultured Flavobacteriales bacterium (assembly GCA_964423275.1). Lineage (GTDB taxonomy): Bacteria > Bacteroidota > Bacteroidia > Flavobacteriales_D > Parvicellaceae > MED-G20. The sequence continues at coordinate 4,258 of CAYREL010000106.1, forward strand.
AAATGGGAAGATGCTACTGGATTAACCGATCCAAAAATTGGATTGATTTTATCTGACCATCCAGCAAAATAAATAATCCTATCAATGCTCTGATCTATTTCTAAAATTGCTTT
>CAYREL010000107.1:0-4334 GCA_964423275.1 uncultured Flavobacteriales bacterium
TTTTAGTTCAGGAAAATGATTTTGTGAAGGCAGGTCAAACTCTTTCTGATGGAGCTATTACGCCAAAAGATATTCTTTCAATTAAAGGACCTACTGCTGTTCAGGAATATATCGTTAATGAAATTCAAGAAGTCTATAGATTACAAGGTGTGAAAATTAATGACAAGCACTTTGAAGTGATTGTTAGACAAATGATGAGAAAGGTTCAGATTAACGAGGCTGGTGATACTAAATTCCTTGAAAATAATGCAGTTAATAAATGGGAATTCATGGTTGAAAATGATAAAATTTTCGGTAAAAAGGTAGTTACTGATCCGGGAGGATCTACTGAGCTCAAAGCAGGTCAAATTGTTTCGGTCAGAAAATTAAGAGATGAGAATTCAGCTCTCAAGAGAAACGATGCTAAACCTGTAGAATCTAGAGATGCTCTTACAGCTACTGCAGAACCATTGTTGCAAGGAATAACTAAAGCTTCACTTCATACGGATAGCTTTATTTCTGCAGCATCTTTCCAAGAAACTACAAAAGTTCTTAACCAAGCAGCTGTTAGCGGCAAGGTCGATCACATGTTGGGTCTTAAGGAAAATGTTATTGTTGGTCATAAAATTCCTGCTGGTACTGGAATGAAAAAATTCAGAGATTTATTAGTTGGTTCTGTTGACGATTTAAACAGAATGACTAATAAAGAGGAGGAAATTGTAGAAGAAAAAACTGAAGGTTAAACCCATGTCTGAAGAGAAAAAACAACAAGGTATTAATATTGAACTTTCTGAAGAAGTTGCTGAGGGAATTTATTCCAATTTAGCAATTATCACACATTCTTCCTCAGAGTTTATCTTAGATTATATAAGAATAATGCCTGGAGTACCTAAAGGTAAGGTTAAGTCTAGAATTGTGATGACACCAGAGCATGCTAAGAAATTACATCGTGCATTATCTGATAATTTATCAAAGTATGAGAATAACCACGGAAAAATAAAAGAAACTGATCAAGCATCTCCTATTCCACTAAATTTTGGAGGTCCTGCTACGCAAGCTTAATTTATTTTTATAATTATTTTTAATAAAGGCCATTTCTAAATAGTTATGGCCTTTTTTTATATTTTCACTAAACAATGAGAATCTGTGTTACTTTACTTTTTATTTCATTTTTTAGTACATTTTATAGCTTTAGCGACACTGTGAAAACCACCGAATCCTGGAGTCAAATGTCCTTATTTCCAGATTCTAACTTGTATAATATATTTCTAGGTGGACCAGGAAGTGTTCAAAGGTCGTTAAAATTTAGCCAAGATAAATTGTCGATTTTCAACAAACATTACATGTTTTTTTCAGAGCAAGAGGACATTTATTTTGTAAATAGTAATACTCCTATTGTTGATGCACAATATATTCTGGGAAATGAATCAGAACAGAATCTTTCCTTATACCATAGTCAATCAGTTTCCAACAGATCTGGATATGCAGTTTCATTTTTAAAAAGAAGTCACGATGGCTATTATTCCAACCAGTCAACCAATAATAATTATTTCCAGTTTTCTTTTAATAACAGATCTAGAGATTCAACCTACAATATGAAGTTAGGATTAAAACACCAAAGACTTTACAACCAGCTTAACGGAGGGTTAACTAATGACTCAAATTTTATTAACTCCAATGATTTTGAAAGCAATAGAAAAATCTTGAATGTAAATATGCAAAACTCCTATGCCACTAACAGACTTTTGAAGTCATACCTAAATCAAAATTGGATTCTTAGCTCTTCAAAAAATGATTCAACCATTTTAAATATTAAAAAAATTAGTTTTAATAATTCCTTTCAAAAAAGAACTAGAGTTTATTTTGACAGTCTTAATCCAGATTTATTTCTTAATAATTTTTATAGCACTGAAAGCACACACGATTCTTTATTATTAGATATTTTTAATACTTCTATTAGATACAATATAATTTCAAATAAAGATTCTACAATACAGAACTTAAACATTGGTTGGGATTCAGAAATTTTGGCTTATAAAAATAAACTTATAGATACTATTTTAACCAATCAGTCTGTTAGTTTAGATATTAGTAAAAGTAAAAGAAATAATTCTTTTAGATTAGGTGGCAACTTTTATCCTTTAGGTTATAAAAAGAACAATTATGAAATCAACTTTCTTTACGAAAGTTTAATTTTAAAAGATAAAAAATTGAAAATTTCAGCAGATTTAAGTGAATTTAGACCAATTTTTGAAATTAACAATTACCAAAGTAATCACCACTTTTGGGATAATAAACAGTTCAACAATATTTTATTATGGAATGCTTCTGCAGAAATATCTGCAGGCTTATTTTCTTTGAAGTCACAAATTAACCAAGCTTATAAACCAATATATTTTACTGAATATTCAGAGCCATCACAATTTGATTCGTCACTACAGGTTATACAATCTTCCTTAAATTATAATTTGATTAAGAAAAAATATAATTTATTCTCTGAAATTGTCTATCAATATCAAGGTGGAGCTCAAATTTTGCAATTACCTGAATGGGTAGGGCAAGTAAAATTCAATTACATTTTTGGAAATGAAAAAAGTAATTTAAAGCTATCTCTAGGTGTCAATGCTAAGGTTTTTAGTAGTTATGCTTTACCGGGATATTCCTCTGAACTAAATCAGTTTACAATTAGCAACGAGCGCATACAACCGTCCTATTTCATGTTTGATTTCTTAGTAAAAACCCAAATTAAAAGTGTTACAGTGTTTCTTATGGTTACCCATTTAAATTCTGGATTAACGGGATTTGATTACTTTTCTGCTTTTCATTTTCCTATTGCAGATCGCTGTTTGAAGTTTGGACTGAGATGGATTTTTTTAGATTAAGATTTCCCATATTTTTATTATTTTAATAAAAATTTTGCATGAAGAAAATAGAGAGTTTAGCCGAATATTATCAAGATTACCAAGAAAGCATAGACCATCCTGAAAGTTTTTGGGAAGAAAAAGCATCTTCTTTCCAATGGATGTCCAAATGGAATAAGGTTCTTAATTGGGAATTTGACACTCCTAAAGTGGAATGGTTTGTTGGCGGAAAGTTAAATATAACTGAGAATTGTTTAGATAGACATTTAGAAACACGACCAAATCAAGTTGCAATTCTATGGGAACCAAATGATCCAAAAGAGAAAGTAATAAAGATAACATACAAAGAACTTCACCTTAGAGTAAGTATTTTTGCTAATGTTTTAAAAAACCATGGTGCTAAAAAAGGAGATAGGATTTGTTTATACATGCCAATGGTTCCTGAGTTAGCAATAGCTACTCTAGCTTGTGCAAGAATTGGGGCAATACATTCGGTAGTTTTTGCAGGTTTTTCAGCTAAAGCTCTAGCAGACAGAATAAACGATGCTAGTTGTAATATTCTCTTAACAAGTGACGGGTCATATAGAGGATCCAAACAATTATGTCTAAAAGCAATTGTAGATAAAGCTTTGGAATCATGTTCAACTATTACAAGTTGTATTGTACTTAAGAGAACAGGTGAAAATATTTCAATGAAGCCCAGAAGAGATTTTTGGTGGACGGAAGAAACATCTAAAGTTAGTAGTTTGTGCAAAGCTCAAAAGATGGACTCTGAGGATCCATTATTCATTTTATACACATCAGGCTCTACAGGAAAACCCAAAGGGGTTCAACACCACTGTGGAGGCTATATGGTTTATGCCGAGTATAGTTTTAGAAATGTATTTCAGTACAACCAAAATGATATTTATTGGTGTACTGCAGATATTGGATGGATTACAGGGCATACTTATATTGTTTATGGTCCTTTATTGGCTGGAGCTACAACAGTTATGTTTGAGGGAGTTCCTACTTTTCCGGATGCTGGTAGATTTTGGGAAATCTGTGACAAGCACCAAGTAAATATTTTTTATACTGCACCTACTGCAATTAGAGCTCTTCAAGCATGTGGAAATGAATTTCCAGAAAAGTATGATTTAAGTTCTTTAAAAACTTTAGGCAGTGTAGGTGAGCCAATTAACGAAGAAGCTTGGCATTGGTATAATAAGTACATTGGAAAAGAAAAATGTTCTATTGTCGATACATGGTGGCAAACCGAAACGGGAGGAATTCTAATATCTCCACTTTCTAATATTACCGAGACCAAACCTACTTATGCTACTCTTCCATTACCAGGTGTCCAGCCCTGTATAGTTGATTTAAATGGAGAAGAATTATTGGGGAATAATGTTCAAGGAAATTTATGTATTAAGTTCCCATGGCCTAGTATGATTAGAACTATTTATGGAGATCATGAAAGATGTAAAAACGTATATTTTTCTAATTATCCAGGAA
>CAYREL010000108.1:0-4293 GCA_964423275.1 uncultured Flavobacteriales bacterium
AAGGACAGATGGCAAGGAAAACCTTATTACAGCAATAGAAATTGCCTCTATGAAACGGAATAATTTATCAGTTGTTAACGAGGTGGCTATCTATTTTGAAAACCAATTATTTAGAGGCAACAGAACAACCAAAGTTAGTTCAGATCATTTTGATGCTTTTAAATCTTTTAATTATCCTTCATTAGCAGATGTAGGTGTGGAAATAAATTTTAATCTAAATTATTTACTTAAAAAAAAGAATAAGAAATTAAAGTATGAAAAAGGATTTGAGCCCAGTATTAATATTGTGTTTTTTTACCCTGGAATTATAATTAAAAATGTTATAAAATTAATAATTAGCAATTCTTCAAAAGTTGTAGTTTTAATGAGCTATGGATCTGGTAATCTACCAATAGAAAACGAACTCGTGGATTTTTTAAATTCTTCGGAAAAAATATTCCTTAATGTTAGTCAATGCAAAGCGGGAAATATAGAACAAGGAAAGTATGAAACAGGTATGCAGCTTAAAAAAGCAGGTGTCATTGGTGTTAAAGATATGACCCTAGAAACTGTTATTGTAAAATCTATGGTATTAATTAAAAAATATCCATTGGATAAAGATAAGTTTGAAAGGTTTTTATTATCCAATATTGCTGGAGAGATAACAGAATAATTATTTTTTAAATAAGATTAAATATTATTTTAATAAAAAAGCTATAATTTTTTGTAATTTGGCAACTTCAAAAGTCAAAACTTAAAACAAGTCACATAAATATTAACATGAAAAAAGTAATTTTTATTTTAGGATTTTTAGGATTATTTATTTTAAATCCCTTATCAGCACAGAATGATTCAGTAGAAACTATAAATACAGATACATCTCAAGAAATGAGTGAAACACCTGATTCTTCATTGATTGATGAAGTTGTTGAGACTGAAACTGTGGAAGTTCAGGAACCAGAAAAAAGTGAATTAGATTCAGAAACTATTCCCGAAGAAGATACATCTGTCTCACAAGCATTAAAATTAAAGTTTATTGAAGGTGGTCCACTTTTTATGTCTTTTGTTTTAATTGCATTGATTTTGGGATTAGCTCTCTCCATTGAAAGAATTATTTATTTAAATCTTGCTACTACCAATTCAAAACAATTATTAGAAGACATTGAAAATGCCCTTTCTAATGGCGGTGTTGAAGCTGCAAAGGAAGTTTGTAGAAATACTCGTGGTCCTGTAGCTAGTATTTTTCTACAAGGCTTAGAGAGAAGCTCTGAAGGGGTTGAAATGGTAGAGAAATCAGTAATCGCCTATGGAGGAGTTCAAATGGGATTATTAGAAAGAGGCCTTTCTTGGATAGGATTATTTATAGCTCTTGCTCCTATGTTAGGTTTTATGGGAACGGTTATTGGAATGATTCAGGCATTTGATATAATTGAATTGAAAGGAGAAGCAAAACCAGACGAATTAGCTGGAGGTATTAAAGTTGCCCTAATTACTACTGTATCTGGTTTGATTGTAGCCATTATCCTTCAAATATTTTACAACTATATTGTTTCAAAAATAGATTCTTTAGTAAATCAAATGGAAGATGCTTCAATTTCTTTAATCGACGTATTGGTAAAGCATAACTTGGGAAAATAATCTTTAAATTAAGCTTCTAGAAATGGAAAATAACAAACAAAACTTAATTACTAAAATAGTAACCTATTCTATTGTTTTTCTTGGAATACTCTTCACAGTATTGGTTATGAATGACGACAATCCTGCAGAAATGAGTTACGAACAACAAAAGCAATGGGCTATTGTGGAAGCTAAGAGCCAGGGTTTGGCAAATGAAATGACTGCTAGCGAACTTAATGCCCATTTGTCTAATAGGACTTCAGAAATTTCTTTAGAAAAAGAAAAAACTCTTTGGAGTGATGTGTCCAAGTTAATTAATTTCTCGATGTTCATTATTTATTTTGCAGCTGGATTAGTTGTTGCAGCGTTTGGATATCTTTATTTTATTGACCCAAAAAAAGCAATTAGGTCTCTTGCTGGGATTGGAATATTTACGGTTTTTATGATTCTTATATATGTATTTTCAGAAGGAGATGGTGGTTCTGATATGAAACTGGCAAGTACTGCAATTAACGCTACCATTGTTTTGACATCTATTGCAATTCTTGGATGGATTGGTGGTTCTCTAGTTAAATTTATAAAGTAATGGCTAAAAGAGAGGTTGAAGAAATTAATGCTGGATCGATGGCAGATATTGCTTTCTTGCTTTTGATTTTCTTTCTTATTACAACTACCATGAATTTACCTCAAGTTCATGAAGAAAGATTACCACAAAAGTCAGATGTTGAATTTCTTTTAAACGAAAGAAATGTTCTACAAATTATGGCAAATAAAAATGACAAAATTGGTATAGAAGGTGAATTCGCTGAGATTACTGATATTCAAAATGCTGTGAAAAAGTTTTACCAACATAAAGATGGTACACCCAACCAGCCATCTTATATTGAAGTAACTAGAAAAATTTGTGAAGACACTTTAGAGTCTTTAGAAAATGCATTAAATGTATATCCAGATGCACCATTATTTAAGATAGAACAGGACGCATGGAAAAGAAGACTAGAAGCTTGTGTTGCTTTCGGAGATGGATTTCAAACGCTGCCAAATAATGCAACGGTATCTATCCAGCTTGACAATTCTACAACTTATGTAACCTATATGAGCGTACTAGATCAGATTATGCAAGGACTTAATTCATTAAGAGATAGTTTGTGTCAAGATAAATTTGGAGTTTCTTTTGAAAGATTGAACGATAAAGTGGAGAGCGATAAGCAAAAGATTTCAGCGATAAGACAGGTTTATCCTAAGAAGATAATGAAAGAAAAAAATAGATCAGTTCAATAAAAGTTATTATGTCTAAATTTTCAAAAGGTAAAAAAAGAAAGGATCCAGCTATATCAACCGCGGCATTGCCTGATATTGTATTTATGTTGCTCTTCTTTTTTATGGTAACTACAGTTTTTAAAGAAAAGGAGTCTAAAAAATTAGAGATTGACAAAGTTGCAATTAAAGAGACTATTGATTTAGAAAAAAATATAAAAGCTTCTTATTTTTGGATTGGAAGAGTTCCTGGAAAAGTAGATGATTTTAGAGTTCAATTAGACGATGATTTAATTAACGACTATTCAGAAATTAAAGATTATCTAACAGAACTTAGAAAGAATCCTGAGTACTCGCAGGTTTGGGGCTCCCGTTTTTTTAATGTCTTTAAGGTGGATAAAAAAACTGAGATGAGAATTGTTAGAAAAGTCCATGACGAGCTTAAAGAAGCCGAGGCTTTCAAAGTTGTTTACTCAGTCAACAGAGAGAAATAAATCTTTCTTCCAAAATATTTTCTTAGTTATTAAATAGGTTAATATTCCCACTCCAAGCGGAATTACAACATAATTAGAAAAAATTTCAAGATTATTTTCAGAAATTAATTCCATTTTTAGCCCTTGCATACTTATTAACGAAAAAAAGTTGAATCCAAAATGTAATAAGATAGTAAGAAAGATATTTTTGCTGTAGTCGTAAATCAGTCCCAATAAAATACTTGCAAATATTATAGATAGTAAATTTTCAATTTGAAAATGTAATATCCCAAAAACCAAAGATGTAACTCCAACCCCTATAATATTATTTTTAAAAATTCCAATGCATATTTTTTGCAAAATCCCTCTAAAAAACAACTCTTCTCCAATTGCTGGAAGTATAGAGAGTAATAAAATATTAAATAAAAAACTTCTAAAACTTTTAGATATAAACCCTTCTTGAATTTTAGTATTAAAATCTTGTTGTTCTTTTAGAAAGTTTTTTATTTCAATTGGCAGAAAGTCATAGCCTACAAAAGTAGATATTAACAAAAATAGTTGGGCAACCCCTAACAAAACAACAAAGTACAATAAACATTTTGTTAGGTCACTTTTGTTAGGTGTCTTATAATGGAGAGAAAAAGTTTTAAGAAGAAATAAAAAAATAACAGACGGCACTAGAAATGTTCCAAGTTGATCAAAAAAAGCTAATGCTTTATGGGCATAAATAAATTTGAATTCCTTACTGTTAAGGTCATTAAAAATTTGAATACTACTTAGATCCCAAATTGCATCAATAAACCCTAACGCTAGCATATTGAATACTATTTTGACAATTAAAACAATAGTAATTGATAAAAAAAACAAGCCAATATAATTTCTAACTGGAAGCAAATCTATATTTTTCATGTCGAAATATAGTAATTAGTTGTTAATACATAACTTTGCAAAAAACTTATGGTAAAAA
>CAYREL010000109.1:0-4274 GCA_964423275.1 uncultured Flavobacteriales bacterium
CCATTTACCTAATAAGCGCAGGAGGAAAAGTGAAATGGTCTAGAAATCTTGAGGGGAAAATATTAGGAGGTATTTCTCAGATTGATTCCTATCAAAATAATAAATTCCAAATGGTCTTTAATACTAGATTCAAACTACATATTATTGATATTCTTGGTAACGAAATAGATGGATTCCCATTGAAATTCAACTATTTGGCATCTAATCCAGTATCAATTTTTGATTACGACAACAATAAGGACTATAGACTTTTAATTGCAGGGGACGATTTCAAAATACACAATTATAATATTTCTGGCATACAAGTTTCTGGGTGGATCCAACCAGAAACAAGTTCGATTATTAATAGGCAACTAAAACATTTTGCAATTAATGGTTTAGATTATATTTTATCCATTCAAAATAGTGGAGTCATTAAATTGCATAATCGAAGAGGCGGAGAGCGATATATCGTTAAAAATAAAGTTTTCTTACCATCTGAAAGTGATTTTGCTATTAATAAATCTTTTGTTATTGACTCAACATCTGTTATTTTTGAAGACACATTAAGAGGGGTTTCTAAATTAGTTTTAGGAAGGGCTTGTAAAGAAATTTATACTATCCCAGACAGCATAAAGTCCGATGAAAATTCCTGGAATATTTTTGCTAATCAAAAGTTTAACAAAGTAAATTATTGTTTAAAACAAAAAGAAAGACTTAAAATAATTGATCAAAGTAAAGAAGAGTTTAATTTTCAGTTTTATTATCCTTACGATATTTTACATGGCCAAAGATTTGATAATTTCATGGCCATTTTAAACAAAAACACCAACGAGATTCAATTAATTGACAGTAAGTATAATATTAATCCCAATTTGTTTAGAGCTTCCAAAATGTCTTGTATAGGAAATATAAATAATGATAATTCCAAAGAACTTATTACTGTTGTAAATAGCAACATTTTAATTTGTTACCAAATCCCGTCTTTAAATTAGTTAATCAAAATTTATTCGTTTAGTATACTGTCCTATATTTAACTTAATTTTACAAAATGGACTTTCAAAAAGACTTTCCTATTTTACAAAGTAGTGTTAATGGTAATCCATTAATATACTTTGATAATGCTGCTACTTCACAAAAGCCAAAGTGTGTAATTGAAGCGTTAAGTAAATACTATGAAAGCACTAATTCCAATGTCCATAGAGGCGTTCACGAACTAAGCCAAAAAGCAACCAGCGAGTATGAAGAAACTAGAAATATAGTTGGAGATTTTATAAGCTCAGAAACTCCAGAACAAATTATTTTCACAAAAGGCACTACAGATGGAATAAACATTGTTGCAAGTGCTTGGGCAGAAAATCAATTACAAAAAGGCGATGAGATATTAATTACTACTATGGAACACCATAGTAATATTGTCCCTTGGCAAATGTTGTGCGAGAAGTTAGGTACTAAACTTGTGGTGTGTCCTATAAATGTTGCTGGAGAAATACTCATGGATGAGCTTAAAAAATTAATAAGTGATAGAACTAAACTCATTGCGGTAACTCATGTTTCAAACACCTTAGGGACGATAAATCCTGTTAAAGAGATAACCAATCTTGCCAAAGAAAATAATTGTAAAATTTTAATTGATGCAGCTCAATCTATACCTCATTTTAAAGTGGATGTAAATCATTTAGATTGTGACTTTTTGGTCTTTAGTGGGCATAAAATTTTTGCTCCCACTGGTGTAGGAATTCTTTATGTTAAAAAAGATAGATTTGAGGAAATGAAGCCCTACCAAGGGGGTGGTGATATGATAAAAGAAGTTTCTTTTGAAAAAACAACTTACAATACATATCCTCACAAATTTGAAGCAGGCACCCCTAATATTGCTGGTGTAATTGGTTTAAAAACAGCATTAAAGTATGTGAACAATATAGGTATAGAGAAGATTTCAGAAATTGAAGATGAATTGCTGATATATGCTCAAGAATCTATTTCTAAAATTAATAAATTAAATATTTTTGGCAAAGCTCAAGATAAAGCAAGTGTTATTTCATTTACAGTCGATGGAATTCATCCTTTTGATATAGGCACTTTATTAGATCAATTAGGAATTGCTATTAGAACTGGACACCATTGCACACAGCCTCTAATGAAGTTTTTTAACATTCCTGGGACAGCAAGAGCTAGTTTTGCTTTTTACAATAAAAAAAGTGAGATTGATTTTTTTGTAGATTCTTTAAAAAGAACCATAAAAATGCTTGGTTAGTTATACATAAAATTTACAACTCATTACAGCCGTATCGTCTAGCATCTCTTGGTCTCCTTTAAAATCATCTAGTTTTTCAAATATTTTTTGATCTAGTTCGTTCATGGTTAAATTGAAATTATTTTCAACCACTTCAATTAGATTATCTGTTTCGAATGGGACTTCATTATTATTTTCTAACTCTACTAATCCGTCTGTATAGCATACAAGAACAGTGTCTTGCTGAAATTGAATTTTATTTACTTCAATTTTTGGAATTTCCTCTAACATTCCAAGGCCAATGCATCCTTTATTTAAAAAAGTAGTTTTTGTTTTATTAATTAGTAATGGATAATTATGACCAGCATTAATATATTGAAGTGTTTTGTTCTTTTTATTGTAATGTCCTGCAAAAAACGTAATAAATTTCTCTCCTTTTGCAGCATTGTTTACATCTTGATTTAAATCCTTAATAAGTGTTTTTAGTGTTATATTTTTATAGTTATACTTAATATTTGCATGAAGCTTTGCTTGAAAATGACTCATTAGTAAAGCAGCAGACATTCCTTTCCCTGAAACATCTGCAATACATAGAAAACATTCATTTTCGTTGAGAAAAATAAAGTCATAATAATCTCCACCTACCAAATGTTTGGATTCATACCTTGCTGCAACATCAAACGAATCGTCATTTGGAAGATTTATTGGGAAAAGTAGTTTTTGCATTTCTGCAGCAAGTTCCATCTCTTTCTTATTAACTTCTTGTTCGAGAAGTTCTTTGGAATATCTTTTATTTTCAATAGCTACAACGATAATACTTGCTAGTGTTTGAATAAATGGCATATGCTTAATTCCTGGGCTTATTGCAATAATATCGTCTTCTAAATCTCCAATTAATAAATAGGCAAGTGCTATTTTTTTATGAAAAATTGGAATAACAATATCAAATGAATTTAGCGTTTTAATTGATGAAGATTCTATTACTGTTATATCCTTAATATGCGTGAGCTCTTCTTCTACATTTATTTTTTTATTAAGCCCTTTACCGCCAAAATGGAGAATACAATTCCATTTTTCACTATCATTAGCATATAGAATTAATTTGCTAATCCCCAGTTGTTCTCTTAGAATATATTCAAAGATCTTTAAAATGTTATCGATGGATAAATTATTATTTATCGCTTTTGTTATTTCTAAAAGTGAGTTCAATTTAAATTCATTTAACTCTAACTTTTCATAATATTTTTTTGGCAGCTCTTCTTTCATTATTTGGCTTTTATATACAAATTTCTAAGTGTTAGAATTCAAAATTCTTCTAAATTTACCAAACATATAATCATCAACTCAATAATTGAGGTGTATTTATTAAGTTCAAATTGTGAGAAGTAAATAAAAGTAGTTACATTTGCCACCCTTAAATAAGTAAACAAATTAAATTATTAATTTATGTATGCGATTGTAGAAATAGCAGGGCAACAATTTAAAGTTGAAAAAGACCAAAAGTATTTCGTCCATCAATTAGAAGGAAAACCAGGATCAAAAGTTACTTTTGAAAATGTTCTTTTACTAGATGATAAAGGCAAAGTATCAGTAGGCGCCCCAGCTGTAAACGGTGTTCAAGTAACTGCAAAAATTGAACAACACCTTTTAGGAGATAAAGTTATCGTCTTTAAGAAGAAAAGAAGAAAAGGTTATAAAGTTAAAAATGGTCATAGACAAAGGTTAACTGAAATAACAGTCCAAGAAATTGGAAAAAAAGCAACTCCTAAGTCTAAAACCCAAGCAGCACCTGAAAAGGCAGCTCCTAAGGCAGAGGCAAAAAAGGCAGCTCCTAAGACTGAGGCAAAAGTAGAAACAAAAAAAGCAGCGCCTAAAAAGGCAGCTCCAAAAAAAGCAGCAGCTAAGTCCAAACCAGCTGTAGCTTCTAAAACAAAAAAAGAAAGTTAATTTTTTAATTCATTAATTATGGCACATAAAAAAGGAGCTGGAAGCTCAAATAACGGTAGAGAATCAGAATCAAAACGTCTAGGAGTAAAGATTTTTGGTGGTCAACTTGCAA
>CAYREL010000110.1:0-4212 GCA_964423275.1 uncultured Flavobacteriales bacterium
GAGATTACGATGTGGATGGAACATGTTCAGTTGCTATGATGGTTCGTTTTTTAAATCACCTAAAAGCCAAAGTTTTGTATTATCAACCTCATCGAGAAACTGAAGGTTATGGCATCTCACTGAAAAGTGTAGAGTGGTCCAAAGAAAATAAAATAGATTTAGTAATCGCTTTAGATTGTGGAATTAAAGATTTTCTTGCTGCAGAAGCATATACCAAAGAAAATATTGATTTAATTATTTGTGACCACCACAACCCGTCCGAAATGCTTCCAAATGCATTTTCAATATTAAATCCTAAGCAAAATGATTGTACTTACCCATTTAAGGAGCTTTGTGGATGCGCTGTGGGTTTAAAGCTTATTCAAAGCTATGTCCATAAATTTGATTTAAAACTTCACTTTAGCCCCTATTTTCAGCTAGCAGCCGTTGCATCAGCTGCAGACGTAGTTCCCTTAATTAATGAAAATAGGCTAATTACTTATTTGGGGCTTTCAGAAATAAATAAAAACCCAATTGAACCATTCGCATTACTTTTTTCAAAATTAAATAAGTTGAACGAAATTAATCTTGGGGATTTGATTTTTAAAATTGCCCCAAGAATAAATGCAGCTGGAAGATTAGATACCGCATTGTTGGCTGCAAAATATTTGATATCCGATTCTCAAGAGTCAGTACAAGGATTAAATAAAATAGAGACTATTAATGAAGAACGCAGAAAATTAGACGAGTTAATAACTCAACAAGCGTTGAATGATTTAGAAGGGCAATCCAAAAATAGAGTTACTAATTTAGTTTTTTCTGATAGTTGGCACAAAGGGGTAGTTGGAATTGTGGCATCAAGAATTATTGAAACTTATTATAAGCCAACCATTGTTTTGTGTGGTCAAGGAGATATTATCACTGGTTCTGCAAGATCTGTAAAAGGATTTGACCTATATAATGTATTAGAAAATTTGAAACATTATTTTGTAAGATTTGGAGGCCATAAATATGCAGCAGGTCTAAGCCTCAAAAAAGAAAACTTAGCGTTATTTAAGGAAGATTTTGAAAATGAAGTTGGAAAACATATTAAAGAGCAAGATCTTATTCCTGAAATTAATATTGATTCTGAGCTTTCTTTAAACCAGCTTTTTGCAAGAACTAATAATCAATCAACGCCTAAAATTTATAGAATTTTAAAGCAAATGGAACCATTTGGTATTGGCAATCCAAAGCCAGTTTTTCTTTTTAAAGGATTAAATATAGAAAGCCCTGCTAGAATAGTTGGTGAAAAGCATTTAAAGTTTATTTTTTCAGATTCCTCTAAGGAAAATACAATTGATGGTATTTGGTTTAGTAGTCTTTCTTTTTTAAAAATTCTAAAAGACCAAGAAACTATGGATGTTGTAGGCACTATTGATGAGAATTATTTTCGCGGAAAGAGAACCATGCAAATAATTATTAAAGATATAAGAGTTAATTAATCTTTATTTTTTCTTGAGTCAGAAACAATGTGAAGATCTCTTTGAGGATAAGGGATTTTTATTTTGTTATTTCTAAATGCTTGATCAATGGTTAGTCTTATATCACTTTTAATATTTACAATTTCCCAAGTTTGTTGTGCCCAGAAATAAACTTTAAATCTAAGTGCGTGATCTCCAAAATCTTCTAGTTCTGTTGTAATGTTTCTTCTTTTTTCTACAAGTGGATGTTTTAAAGCACTTTGATAAAGAATTTCTTTTACCAACTGGGTATCAGAACCATAACCCACTCCTACAGAAATATTAAACCTTGTTACCTTATCACTAATAGTCCAATTAACTACTTTATCTGTCGTTAAGGAATTATTTGGAACAATAATAGTTTTCCCATCCAATGTTTTTAATTGTGATGTTCTAATAAAAATATTATCGACTTTACAAATTTCATGATTGGGCATTTCTACCACATCTCCTACTTTTATGCTGCCGTCAAAAAGTAAAATAATACCTGAAAAAACATCTGAAATTTGGTTTTGAAGCGAAAGTGTAAGTCCTAAACCGACAGCTGCTACACCCGCGGTTAAAAAAGTAATATCAATTCCAATTCCTTGAACAGCAACAATGACTGCAATCAAATAAATTATATATTTACTTAGTTGAGTTATAGAATAAGTCCCAGCTTCGTCAATCCATTTTTTTTCCCTTGTTGATCTGAGTATTAAAACTCTGAAAAGACTTATGGATATTTTGGAAATTACTATTACAAATATTATGTAAAAAAGTTTACCAATTGTAAAACTAAACCTTTCGTAGACACCATCTACTTTTGAATCATAGTCAAACCCAAAAATTTCTTCATGAGAAAGAGAATTTATTTGCTCATATAAAAGTGATTCAAGAGCCAGTAAACTAAAAACGAGTAACAGTACTTGTTTTAAAAGTTTTTTAATATTTTTTAGTCTTCCTTCAACAATCCATCCTTTTTGTTTTAAAACCCGTTCTAAGTTTTTATTTATCCAGTTATTTACAATTAGCCAAACTAATACTACTGCTCCAAAAAGACTTAGGTTAAGTAAATGTTGTTGTAAATATTCTATTAAATCCATAATTTATTGTGTTACAATAATACCCAATTCATTGGCAAATATATTGCGTACTTTGGTTAATTCCTTAATTTCTTTAATTATTGACTCATTGGATTCATTGGAGTCCATCTCTTTCAGTGCTTGTTGCTTGTCTAAAATAAGATTTTCAGTCACTCTTAGTTTAAAAATAAAAACAGACTCTTCTGCTGCTTGTTTTAAACGTTCAGACTCAATTTTTGTATGAATTTGGTGCTTGTTTTTCCAATTTTCACTTAAAATATTCTGCGATGTTGTTAAGTCTGCAACTAGACTAGTTAGATTTGGGTTTTGGACAAAATGTTGTTCATTTAATACTAATCCTTTTTCCAACCCTTCTAAAAACTCATTAAAAACCAACTGATATTTTTCATTTTTGTAGGAAAGTTTATCGGATAAAATTTCCTCTACAATAAATTGGGCTAAAGGATATTCTACAGTTGATTTTTCATTTTCATTTAATACCTCTACTTTAATGGAATGTGCTCCATAACTCAACATCAATCTTATTAAATCCTGCTCTTGGTTGCTCAAATCGTGTTTAACTCCTTTTTGAAATGTCTTACTAGGTAAGTTATTTGGACTTATAGATGGAAGAGAATTGGGAGATTGTGGCTCTCTTTTAGAGCGTAATTTTTTTTGAATTTCAGTAATAAGAAGTTGCTCATCTATTTCAAAAATTTGAGCAGTTTTTTTAGTGTACACAGATCGAGATACTGCATCTGGAATAATAGAAATGGAAGTAATTATATCATTTATAGTTTTAGAAATATTTATTGGATCGTTCTTCGTTTTCTCAAGTAAGTGATTTGCTTTAAATGAGATAAAGTCAATTTGCTGGTCATTTAAATAAGATCTAAAATCTTCTGTAGATAACTGATGGGAATAACTATCAGGATCTTCCCCTTCTGGAAACAAAACTACTTTAACACTTAACCCAGCTTTTAATAACATATCAACCCCTCTAAAAGAAGCGTTAATTCCAGCCGGATCACTATCATATAGAATTACAACATTATTTGTAAATCTTTTTATCAGCCTAATTTGACCATCCGTTAGAGATGTCCCACTTGAAGCAACAGCATTTTTAACCCCGTTGTGGTGAAGAGAAACAACATCCGTATACCCTTCTACAAGCAAACATGAATCACTTTTAATAATTTCACTCTTGGATTGGAATAAACCATATAGAACATTACTCTTATTGTATATGCCGCTTTCAGGTGAGTTGAAGTACTTTGCAACTTTCTTATCTGTTCTTAAAGTTCTTCCTCCAAATCCTATTATTCTTCCAGTTATATTATGAATTGGAAAAATTATTCTCCCGCGAAAAAAATCATAAGTGCCTTTTTCACCTTCCTTTATTAATCCAGATTTTTTTAATGGCTCTAGGCTGTAATTAGAATTTTTTGCTTCATTTTCAAGAGCATTATAATCATCTGGAGAGTAACCAATTTCAAATTCGTCTATAGTGTTTAGATTATAACCTCTTTTTTTTAAATAGGACAATCCAACTGATTTCCCCTCATTGGTTTCCTTTAAAGATTTTTTGAAAAACTCATTTGCAAATTGGTGGGCTAAATACAATCCTTCCTTTTGGTGCTTTGCTGCTATTTGTTCTTCAGATTCTT
>CAYREL010000111.1:0-4188 GCA_964423275.1 uncultured Flavobacteriales bacterium
TAGGAAACAAATTGTGGTATTTCTCATCGTAAATAACACGAAGACAATCTTTTTCTGTAATAATTCCTATTATTTCCCCATTGTTATTTACTACTGGTGCACCCGAAATTTTTCTTTGAATGATCTTCTCGGTTACATCCATAATTTCTTGATCTGCTTTAAAAGTAATGACATTAGTAGTCATATAATCTGATGCAGTTTCATGAATTATTTCTCTTTTATTTTCTTCTACAAATTTAGGGGTGAAATTTACCATGTCTTAAATTTTAATTATAAATGTATCTCCTTACAATACAAAATTTAGAGCAGATATCCTAATTTTAGCGCATGTAACTAATTGATTAAATGTTAATTAAATATCATTCAGCATCTTGCCAACTTGGCAAGCAAGAAAAGTTAAAAAAGTATAAGAATTGCCATCCCCCTATTATTAATCAATAATTTAAGAGGAAATTCTCTTATAATAATTTCTTAAAACACTGTTTAGAGTAAAAAGACGATATAGGTCTATATAAAGTTTAAATACTTGAATTAACTTCATCAATGGTCATAAACTCAAGATTTGGATTGATTATTAATCCGCTTTGCTTAATTAAACCAACTCTAAATTGTATAGTAAGGGCTAAGGTTGGATAATATCCTGTTCCATCGTCGTTATTTAACGATATCCAGATAGTTCCATCTTCTTCATAACTTCCCACAACATGAACATCAACCCCAAAAATATAAGGCAAGGCAGTCCATTCACCATAGCTATTTAAAGTTTCAATTAGTATCATATCACCAACTTCATAAATGAAAGTTGGAATGTAAAAATCCAAAGAGGTAGAATTGTCAAAGGACAAAGTAAAGTTCTCGACATAAAGATTCTGAACATCTTGTTCTAAGATACAACTTCCGTCATCTGAAATTGCTGAACTAGAATAATTTAAAGCTGCTGGATCAGTACATCCTTCCTGAATACAACTAGAGAATAGAATAAATGGTAAAGCAAAAAGTAATATTTTTTTCATTTTTGTAAGTTTTGGTTTGAGATCATTTTATAAAAATAAATTTAATTAAAATTAAAGACATCTTACATATTCAATTTCAACAAACATATTTTCTATATTTACCCTGAATTTTAACTAAATAGATATGAAAAACACAACAATAATAGGTTTAACTTTTATTATTACACTTATTACTTCCTCCTGTGGAAATACTGAAACAAAAAAACAAGAAGCTCCTTCGGAAGTTCAAGAAGTAGATTCAGTTCGGAAAGTTTTAAATATTAATACATCAACTAGCAGCGTGGAATGGAAAGGTGTTATGGTTGGTATATATTCTCATAATGGTTTTGTTTCTATAAAAGAAGGCAATTTAATTTGGCAAGGAAATTCAATTACTGGTGGTTCTATTACCATTGACATGGAAACTATGACTCAATCTGACAGTTTATATAAAACAGAAGAAAATAAACTAGTATCTCATTTAGAATCTCCTGATTTTTTCGATGTTGTCAATTTCCCTACAGCAACTTTTGAAATTACAAGTTCTGAGAAAGGTACTAACTCAGTTTACGGAAATCTTACTGTAAGAGGAATTACAGATAGTGAAGTTGTTGAGGATGTAATATTTGATGTAGAAAAAAAATCTGCTACTGGAACTTTAAAATTTGATCGACAAAAATATGGAGTTGCTTATAAAGGATCCAAAAAAGACATGTTAGTGGGCGATGAAGTGGAAATGACTATTTCTTTAAACTCTGAATTATAAAACTATATTTCTTAAAGCAAGAAAACAGAATTGAGGAAATTATTTTTGACTAGTCTTTACTAATTTTTAAAAGCTGTTTGGTTAATCGTTTTTTATATCTTCTTTGGCGTTGATTTGCTTTGGAAGAATTTGCTCTCCAGCCTTCTCGCTTATCTTTTACAATTTCATCTAAATCATCCGCAACCTCTATATGTTGCGCATCTTTTTCATAGGTTCTTCGAGGCATTTTTAAATATTTATTAACCCTTGGGCTTTCGTTTGTCTTCTCTTGGACCACGCTTATATATAATTAAGCCATTTAAGAAATTTCTTAAAATCTGGTCCTGACAATCCATGTATTTAGGATGGTCTTCACTTCTAAAAAAAGCCCCCAATTCACTTTTTGAAATTTTAAAATCAACCAAAGACAATACCTTTACAATATCATCATCCCGCATCTTTAATGCAACACGAAGTTTTTTTAAAATGTCGTTATTTGTTAAACCCATATTTTATTTAAAAAAATCATTGATTAATAACGTAGTCTACTTAGTTAATTCTACTTTATTAGCTTTTTTCTTGATTAATATTTTTTTGAGTTTCATTAAAAAAATTGCATCGTAGAACAGCAGATATCCGCCCTGCAAAATAAGAGAATTGCCATATCCTTTATTCATAGAATATTCAGAATTATTATTTTTAAGTAAAAGACCTGTAACCATATATGCTAAATCCAAACCCATGTTAATGATAATACTCTTTTCTGCTTTTTTCTTTTTGTCATACAAGGTTTTCATATCCCAAGGTTTCTTACTGTCTTTATTTACTATGATATGACCTAAACCAGCTATACCTACATTCAATAAATTCCAACTGAAATTCATTTGATGGAAATGATCATTAGAAGATTTAGGATTAAAAAGATTTTTTGTAACTAAAGGACTGTAAATAAGATTACCTACAGACCATCCTGAAAGAAGAGATAGAGATTGCTGTTGTTTTTTGTAAAATAAATCGTGAATACTTGTACTATCTTGTGATTTTAAAGTTAACGGCAAATAGAAAACTATTGTTAAAGCAACTAGAAACTTTATATATTTCATTTTAATTCTTTTATACAATTTAATGTAATTCTGTCATTAAAATCAGAATTGTTCAACAATAACTAATTAAAGTTTCTTTAAAATGAGCAAAAAAAAAGCCCGTCAAATATGACAGGCTCAATCAATGAAATTATTTTAAAGTAAGAATATTAATCTACTCTGACATTAATTGCATTCAACCCTTTTGGGCTTTCCTCAACATCATAACTTACTTTATCACCTTCGTTTATATCGTCAGATAATCCGTTTTTGTGTACAAATACATCTTTACCACCATCTTCTGGTGTAATAAATCCAAATCCTTTGGCGTTGTTGAAAAATTTTACTGTTCCGTTACTCATAATATATATTTTATAATAAAGCACAAAACTACTATTATTATTTATTTGAAGAGAAAAAAGATCAATTTTTTAATTAATAACTTAATGTATGTAATTAAAATAGAAATTATTTAAGATTAAAAAAAAGCTGTTTTACTGAGGTAGAAAAGATGTTTTACAGATGGGAAAACCTGTAATATTTATAAAATAATTTAAATTCTTGCTTGATACTTATGGAGTTTATAGTATCTACCTTCTAAAGAAAGTAATTTATCATGGGTTCCTTTTTCAGCAATCTCTCCATTTTCAATAACCAATATTTGGTCTGCTTGCCTTATGGTACTTAACCTGTGGGCAATAACAAAAGTTGTTCTCCCTTTCATTAACGTTTTTAAACTTTCCTGAATTAAAGACTCACTTTCGTTGTCGAGATTAGAAGTAGCTTCATCTAAAATAAGTATTCTTGGATTAGCAATAATCGCGCGAGCAATAGTTATTCTTTGACGTTGGCCCCCAGAAAGTTTCACTCCTCTTTCCCCAATTAGAGTATTAATTCCGTCCTCAAACCTTTCAGTAAATTCATGAACATTGGCCGCCCTTACCGCATCTTGTAATTGCTTATCACTTGCTTTGGGATTGGGAAAAAGAATATTGTCTTTTATGGTGCCTTCAAACAAAAAATCGTCTTGAAGAACTACCCCCAATTTCTTTCTGTAACTGGATAACTTAATTTTAGATAAATCAATTCCATCTACTGTTATTTTTCCAGAATTGGGATTTAAAAAAGAAGCTGTTAGTCCTGCAATAGTAGACTTCCCAGAACCAGAAGTTCCAACAAGAGCAGTCATTGATCCTTTTTTAGCTTCAAAAGAAATATTGTGAATTACTTCAGAATCTTCTAAATAAGAAAACGAAACATCTTTAAAAACAACATCTCCACTAATAGAGTCCAGCTCTATATTTCTTACACTTTCATCTTCTTCAGGACTCATAGACATTATTTCTTCTGTTCTATCTAAACCAGCAAA
>CAYREL010000112.1:0-4177 GCA_964423275.1 uncultured Flavobacteriales bacterium
TATTGTAAATTCCTTAATTATTGTGTGGGCAGTACTTTTAGACCTTATATTTCGAAAACTAATAAAATATTTTCCGGGTTGTATATTCAAGCTTTCAATAGTCATCTCTTTATCAAAATCATATAGCCAAATATTCTTCCCATCTTTTTTTAAAAATAGTGCAGCAGGTCCAATAGATTTATTTAACTCAATGGTACCATAATGAGGGATGGTTATATCTGTTATTTGACTTTGATTAATTTTAACTGTATCAAATTTTATTATTGGCAATGTTAATATTTCTAAATCATAATCACCGACCAAATACTGCTTAGTAGTGTTCATTTTATGAACGTTAATTATTGAGGATTTCTTGTTGGTTTTAATCAAGCAATTAATGCCAGTATATTGGTTAATAGAACCTTGAATCTTCAAATTAAGCTCTCCCATAGGAGTATTTGCATTTATAATATTGTGTTTCCCAGGGATAACTTTAATTCCCTCTACAACAACTTCTGGTACTGTATGCACTACAAGTTTATATGTGTAAATTGGATCTAAGGCAATAGTATCTGGGTTTTGTAATCTATTTATTGTATGCATGTAGGTATGTAATAATTTATCGTTTTTATCATTATAAAAACTCATAGTAACATTAGTTTCTTCAGGAAGATTTCTTAGGTTATTTAAATTTACTTGAACTGTTGTGTTGTTTAAAGCTTGACTTATAACAAATTTTAAAACGCTTTTAAATGAGTCTTTGTCTTCTGCACTTAGAAATTCTCCTATACATTGAAACTGCCTTAAGTAAGAAGTGTCTAGTCCAAGTCCAATAACAAAAGGTTTAAGTTTAATATTTTTCTCTTTAAGAGCAATTGCAACCGCACAAGGATCTTCATCGCAAGCCTCTATACCGTCAGTTAGTAAAATAATAATATTTCTACAATTTTCACAATCTGGAAAATCATCTGCAGAATATTCCAAAGATCGTGCTATTGGTGTAGTACCTTTAGGTTCTAAGGACCTAATTTTATTAATTATATGAATGTGATTTTCTTTAGCATCTGCAAATGGCACTTCTAATTTAGTATCTGAACAGTCTTGTTTTCCTGGAACAATTCTAGTTTGATGACCATACATTCTCAGTGCTAGCTCCACATTTTCAAGCATTTTCAGACTGTCTATGGTTTGTATCATTAACTGCTTGGCAATAGTTATCTTACTGCTATTTCCCCACTGAGCATTCATGCTATTTGATCCATCAAAAATAAATAGTATTCTAATTTTACCATCTTCATTTTGAGCTACAGTATTAACACTACTAAAAAAACTTAATAGGATTAAAAAATATATTTTTAAATAAAGTTGCATAAATTGTATTTGAACTATTAAAGTATTAATAGTCTCCTAAAGACTCAGCTTGTTGATTTAGAGCTACTTCTAGTTGTTCATCATTAGGGGCAACACCATGCCATTTATGAGATCCCATCATATAATCAATGCCATAACCCATCTCAGTTTTCATAATAATCATTATAGGTTGTTTTTTTCCTGTTAAACTTTTTGCTGTTTCTAGAGTTGCAATCATCTCCTGAAGGTTATTACCATTACAACTTAATGTTTTCCATCCAAACGCATTCCATTTTTCTTCCAAGTTTCCTAGAGAAAGTACATCATCTACATCTCCATCTATTTGTCTTCCATTAAAATCAATAGTAGAAATCAAATTATCTATTTTTTTTGCAGAAGCATACATAGCAGCTTCCCAAATTTGCCCTTCTTGAAGTTCTCCATCTCCGTGGAGTGTATAAACCAAACTATTATCCTTATTTAATTTTTTGGTGGTTGCTGCTCCAATTGCAACACTTAAACCTTGTCCTAAAGAACCACTTGCCACCCTAATTCCTGGCAAACCTTCGTGAGTTGTTGGATGTCCTTGAAGTCTAGAATCAATTTTTCTAAAAGTATTGAGTTCCTTTACAGGGAAATAGCCAGTTCTAGCCAAAACAGAATAAAATACAGGGGATATATGTCCATTAGAAAGAAAAAATAAATCCTCATTTTTTCCATCCATAGAGAAATTAGTGCTGTGGTTCATTATAACTTTATAGATTGCAGTAAAATATTCTACACACCCAAGAGAACCTCCGGGATGACCTGAATTTTGAGCATGAACCATTCTTACAATATCCCTTCTTACTTGGCTAGAAAATTTTTCTAAGGATTCTAAATTATATTCTTTCATTTTAAAAATTTAATATTCAAAAATAAGCATATAGTTATTCTATAAGTTGACTGTTAACAACTTTCAGTAACTATTTTAAAAATTAAATTTAATTGTCTTGTGAGTTATATCCATAGGCTTTTTTACAATATCTTCTGTTAATGTTGTTCTAGATTCCCATAAAATTGTATTTTCGAATATATGGAAAGGTTATCCTTATTATTTATAGTTTTTTTATTTAGTAATTCTTTTTTTTCACAAAAAGAAACCACGTTAAATACTAATGAAAATCAAGAATTGGTAGATTTTCTAAGCAAGAAAAAAAACTTAAACTATTTAAATAAAAGTGGTTATTACTTTTTAGATATTCCTAAAGAAAAGTCATTTTCTAACAGATTAGCTGGCACGATTCCAATAAGTGACACTTCCAAATTAGATATTCACCAAATGGATGTTGATTTTTTAATGAATGATTATCAATATTATTTAGTTTCAAATTGGAATACATTATTGGTTTTAAAATCAATCGATCACCTTAAAAAAGAAATGAAATCAATTGAATAAGTTTATATATATATTCCTATTTAACATATTTTTCATTTTTGAAGTATATGCCCAGCCTGAGGTTTTGATTTCAGATGATGATTGGACAACCAATACTTCCAATGGTCCTTGTAACTGTGCGACAGATTTTAACAACGGTTCTTTTATTAATTTTAGAGATGCCGGTGGAGATGCTCTTCCATATGGCCCTAACGAATATGAAACAATCACTTTGTGTCCAGATTCTACTGGCTCTAAAATGGTTTTAGCAATTTTAAACGATCCTGCAAACGGATATGTTTTAAATATACATCCAACAGACACTTTATATGTATACGATGGTCCTACTGTAAATGATCCTTTACTTGCTGCTATAAACGATTCAACTTTTCCAAACGGAGTTAATATTCCAGCTTCTTGGGCAAATACTTCTGGATGTTTGACATTTAAATTCGTAAGTGATGCTTCTTTTCAGGGTACAGGTTGGGGAGCAAACTTATCTTGTGCCAATCTTATTCAACCATTTTCTAACCATATTAGTGCATTTATTACTGGAAATGCCAACGGATCGGGAGACACTTTAAATGACTTAATTCCAATAGATACCGGATATGTAGATATTTGTTTTGGTGATATAGTTGAGTTTATAGCTGAGCCATATTTTCCTTATGAGCCAGGTGGTGATTCTGCAGCACTTAGTGGAGGTGGATATATGCAGTCTAATAGCTACACTGTATCTTGGGAATTAAGTGATGGATCATCTTATACAACCAACTCTTTTTTATTTACTCCACCTGCAAGAAATGGATACTTTGTTACTTTGAAAATTGAAGATTCTTTTGGTCAATTTCGATATAGTTTTTGTAAAATCAGAGTATCTACTAGACCCAATTTTTCTACTTGCGGACCAGCTCAATCTCCCATTTGTTTAGGAAGAGTTACTGAACTATTTGGTGGAGTTACTGGATCTGATACAGTAGGAGTGGACCCTGTCTCTACCAACTTTCCAATAGGTGGTGTCTTTGGCACCCAAACTTATCTTCCCGATGGTTCAGGAATTAATTATACAACTGACATCAGTATTTCTGGATTTACACCTGGAATTACTATTCAAAATGCTTCTGACATTGAAAAAATGTGTGTTAAAATGGAACATTCTTATTTAGGTGATTTAGAAATGATGCTTACTTGCCCAAGTGGATTAACTATAAATGTATTTAATAGTTACTCTGGTTCGGGATTATTCCCTGGTGGTTTTGTAGGTGGAAATACATTTTTAGGTGGTGCATATGATAACAATACAGGAAATATAGGTTATTGTGAAGAATACTGTTTTTCCAATTCAAGTAATGCCATGCCTGCATGGGTAAATGGTTTTACTCCAACCACTGCAACTGGCCCTAGTGCTGGTCAAATGGTAACACCAGGACT
>CAYREL010000113.1:0-4159 GCA_964423275.1 uncultured Flavobacteriales bacterium
TCAGATACAAAGACCCGTTCTGACCACCTTGACCACCTTGACCACCTTGCATTAATCTTTGACTTTGAATGCCTCCACCAGGAACCTCGCTAAACATGTCAATTAATTGAAACCCATTGTTAGTATAAAGCTGAAATGTTAATTGGTCGTTAATGTCAATTTTATATTCAATATTTTTTAATTCATCTTCAATTTCATCAAAATTATAGTCTTTAGGTGTTCTTAACATCCTATTTGAATTTATAGTACATGAATTCAATAAAGAAAGACAAATAACTAGTATTATGTATTTACAAATAAATTTCATGGCACTAAAGTACTATTTTTTCTTGAAAAGCAAAGAACTTTGTAATTCAAAGTGATTTTTCATATAAGTTTTTAATATTATTAATTAAATGGTTGTAGTGAAAATCTTTTGATTTTTCTAATCCGAATTTGGAAAATAATTTTCTTTTATTAGAATCATTAACAAGACTCAGTAAGTTTTTAGAAAAATTATGCAAATCATATTTTTCCGACAGAAGTGCTGTTTTATTTTCCAAAACAATATTTTCTATACCTCCTGTTTTTGTACTTACTATAGGTTTGCCACTCGCTTGGGCTTCAATTAAACTAACGGGAGTTCCTTCATTAAGAGAAGTCAAACAGATAATATCCATCCCAGAATTAACTCTGTCAATTTCTTTGATCCAAGAAGTTAATTGGAATGTAGCTGGAGTATAATCTATACTAAAGTCTAAATTTTTATTCTTTATATAGTTTATAATATTTTGTTTTTCTTCACCATCCCCAACAATAAATGCTCTAATAGAGAACTCACTTTTTTTTACAACTTCTTGAATTGCATCTATGAAAAACTTATGATTTTTTATCGGGACTAATCTTCCAATTATTCCAATAGCTATTTCATTTTCTTTTAAGTTCCATTTTTTTCTAAAGTCTTTTCTTTTAGAATCTTTATCCGTATTGAATCTTTCTAGATCAAAACCTAGAGGAATTACTTCAATCTTTTTTTCTGGACATATTCTATAAATTTTACTTAATTCTCTTTTTTGAATTTCACTAATAGCAATTATTTTAGTACTTTTTTTTGCTAAATTCTTTTCTATCTCTTTAAAAATTTTTGTCTTAAAACTACCAAAATAAGAATGGAATATGTGTCCATGAAATGTATGGTAAATTTGATTCACCCCCATTTTATAAGCAGCTCTTCTTCCCAAAGCTCCAGCTTTTGCTGCATGGGTATGCACAATATCTGGTTTAAATTCCTTTATTAAATTTTGAATTTTTTTAAATGCTATTTGGTCTTTGTATGGATTTAGAGATCTTTGCATTTCAGGGATTATAATAGGTTTCAAACCTAAATTGTCTAGAATATGCATAGAACTCTTTTCACTTTCATCGTGTTGTCCACCAATTAGTAAAGTTTCATAATCTGGTTCTAAATATTTTGTCAAATATGCTGCATTATAGGTGGGACCACCTAAATTAAAACGATTGATTATTCTAAGAATTTTTTTCATTTTATTTGAAAATCATAATTTAAATTCTTTAATCTTATTTTAATTAACAATAAATCTGTCATTTTTAGCTAATTTACCCAATGGATTCATTAATGGTTATATCTTGTAGAGTAGTTATGAATAAGAGATTTTTAATATTTATTTTTCAAATTTTATTTATAGGTAATTTCTTTTCCCAGAATTTAATTTCTAGCTCATTATCTAAATTTTTAAAAAACAAAGAGATTACAAATGCCTTTGTTAGCATAAAGTTACAAGACCAATCTGGCAATGTTCTGTTAAGTCATAATTCTGAAAAATTATTGGTTCCTGCTTCTTTACAAAAGCTTTTCACAACTTCCTATGTTTTGGACCATTTGTCAAAAGACTTTGTTTATAATACTTATGTTTTGAGTTCAGGGATAGTTGACACGAATTCTAAAACTTTAAAAGGAAATTTGATAATAAATACTTCTGGTGATCCTAGTTTAGAAAGCAGGTTTTTTCCCACAAAAAGTTTTATTAATGATTTGAAATCAAAATTAGTAGAATTAAATATTAGATCAATTACTGGGAAAATTAAAATCTATCCAGATTTTGATACTTATCAAGTAAATAACCAGTGGCTTTGGAGTGATTTGGGGAACTATTATGGATCTGGATATAGTTTACATTCTTTTAAAGACAATTATGTTGAGGTCCATTTTAATTCTGGTAATGAAATAGGTTCATCCCCTAAAATTGTAAAAATTGATCCAATGGCAGATTCTTTTTTTCTTGAAAATAGTGTTTTGGTTGGTAAATCTAATAGAGATTTATCCTATGCTTTTGGTGCCCCAATGCAAAACAATAGAACATTAATTGGAACTATCCCAAGAAACAAGAAAAATTATGTTGTTAAAATATCTATGCATGATCCAAAAATATTTTTAAAACAAGCTGTAGAAAATGCCTGCAGTGAATTAGGTGTTTTAACTAGCGATATTTCTATTAAAAGTAAGGGGAATCTACATTTAGATACTTTACTAGTTTATACTTCCCCTTCTCTTATGGACTTAGTTAAATGTGTGAATTTTAAAAGCAATAATAATTATGCAGAACATCTCTTAATGAAGTCAGTTTCTATAAATCATAAGGATATTGATATTAACCAGGCTGCAGATTATTTACAATTGTTTTGGGAAGATAAATTAGGATTAAAAGAAATGATTTTTAAAGACGGTTGTGGCCTTTCAAGGTTGAATTTATGTTCTGCAAATGCTTTAAATGATCTTTTACTTTATGAACTAGAAAGAAAATTATCCAATGGAGAAGAAAGTTTTTTAAAATCTTTACCAATTTCTGGTAAAACAGGAACTCTTAAATATTTTGGAGATGAATCCGTATTTGAAGAAGAATTTTTTGGTAAAAGTGGTTCAATGGGGGGGGTAAGGTGTTATTCAGGTTATTTGCGTAAAAATTCTAGGTACTATCCATTTACAATTATGGTAAATAATTTTACGTCTAGTGACTATTTAATTAGAAAAAGAATCGAGGATTTAGTGGTAAATATTTACAATAATATTTAAGGAAACTTTGGATATTTCTTAAAATCAGGATCTCTTTTTTCCAAAAAAGCATTACGACCTTCTTCGGCTTCATCAGTTGCATAAGCAAGTCTAGTAGCTTCTCCTGCATATACTTGCTGACCTACTAGTCCATCATCAATTAAATTAAAACCAAACTTCAGCATTTTAATTGCAGTTGGACTTTTCTTAATTATTTCTTGTGCCCAATCGTATGCTGTCTTTTCCAGTTGATTGTGAGCAACGACTTTATTTACCATTCCCATTTCATATGCTTCTTTAGCAGAGTAGTCTAACCCCAAAAAGAAAATTTCTCTAGCTCTTTTTTGACCAACTTGTCTAGCAAGGTAAGCTGAGCCAAATCCACCATCAAAACTTGCAACATCTGCATCAGTTTGTTTAAAAATAGCATGTTCTTTGCTTGCAATAGTCAGATCACAAACTACGTGTAGACTATGACCACCTCCAACAGCCCATCCTGGTACGACGGCTATTACTACTTTATTCATAAATCTTATCTGGCGTTGAACGTCCAAAATATTAAATTTACTTACCCCGTCCAGTCCTTTATATCCTCTTTTTGCACGAACACGTTGATCTCCTCCAGAACAAAATGCCCAACCACCATCTTTTGGAGATGGACCTTCTCCTGTAAGTAATACAACTCCAATTTCTGGGCTTTCATGACTAATTATAAGTGCATCAAGTAATTCATCTACAGTTTTTGGTCGAAAAGCATTTCTTACTTCAGGTCTGTTAAAAGCAATTCGAGCAACCCCATTGAAAACTTTGAAAGTGATATCCTCATAATCTTTTACTGTATTCCAATCCATAGTGCTATTAATCTTTTTTTATATTCCTAAAATAATCATTCAAAACATTTTCGTTTTCAATATTTCCTGTAAATAATTCGATTATTTCCGAATCTTTACTATTGAAAATTTTATTCAAACATTCAGCTGCTTGAATTTCATTAGTTGCTTTTTGATAATTAATTTTAAAAGTAGCAGCAATTTTTTCCAAACTTATTTCGTGTGTAGTTTCAAAAAACTCCTTACTGTAGGGAGTGGTTTTAGGTCCTGAAATAATATT
>CAYREL010000114.1:0-4154 GCA_964423275.1 uncultured Flavobacteriales bacterium
AATTTTCATCGCTAAGCTTAGAAAAGTACAGACTATTGTCATACATAACATCACCACAATGGTAAATATTTGGGTGATCTGCAGAAGCGTTATTTGAATTTTCTTTTGAAAAGCCTTCATTTAGAAGATTGTTAAACCCGCTTTTAGTCGGCGAAAAAAGTAAAGTGGAAACATGATCACACAAAATTCTATTCACTTCTTCTGGCATTTTTTTATTAAATGATCTAAGACCAGACTCTATATGGACAATAGGAATATGAAGCTTTGAAGCAGCTATAGCAGTAGCTAAAGTAGAATTGGTGTCACCGTAAACAACCACAGCATCTGGCGAATACTCTTGCATTACTTTTTCAATTTCCTCAATCATTAAAGCTGTTTGAGCTCCATGAGACGAAGAACCTACTTTTAAATTAATTTGTGGTTTGGGGATTTTTAGTTCTTCAAAGAAAACACCAGACATGTTTTTATCATAATGCTGACCAGTATGAACTATTATCTCTTCAATGTTCTGAAAGTTGTTTAAAATTACTCTGGATAAAGCCGCAGCTTTTATAATTTGTGGCCTTGCCCCTACTATAGTTATAATTCTCATTTAATAAATTAAATTTTCAAGACCATTAAATATAACAAACTTCTATTTACAGAACTTATTATACAACATAATGAATAAATAATTTTGGATTTAACAGTTAAATTTCATGATTTATTCTGCAAAAAAAAAGAGCTATCACAGCTCTTTTAAATATTGGAATTACTAATTTTATAAAGCGTTAACTTTTTTAGTAAGTTTTGATTTAAGATTGGAAGCCTTGTTTTTATGAATGATATTTTTCTTTACTAACTTATCTATCATAGAAGATACAAATACTAAAAGAGAACTAGCCTCTTTTTTATCCGTAGTTTCTCTAAGCTTCTGAATAGCTGTTCGAGCAGACTTGTGCTGGTACTTATTTCTTAAGGTCTTGTCTTTGTTAGACCTAATTCTTTTTATTGCAGATTTATGGTTTGCCATATTATTTTATTTTAGTAGCCCGTAGGGGAATCGAACCCCTGTTTCCAGGATGAAAACCTGGCGTCCTAACCCCTAGACGAACGGGCCATTTTTATCAAATGGAGCGCAAATTTAGTTTTTTTTTTAGTTAGGCAAAAAAAAATCAAATTAAATAAAATTAAATTTCATCATTATTGCTCTCAAATACGAAGCCCAATCTTTTAGCGGTTCTTAATTTATGATGGTCTCCGACTTGTTTTACCTCGTTAACAGAAACTTTATTTACAAGGTCATAACTAGGTACCAAAAGGTCAAAGTCTAAGGAGTATAATATAGCAGACTGGACAATAGATTTTAACTTATCTTTATCTACAGTTGCATTAATAAAGTCGTTGTACAAAAAACCTAATTGTCTTTTGCCTTGAACCATGAAATGGTTTTCATGATTGATAAATAATCTTCCAATTAAATATCCTAAATCGTTGGATCTATTGTATTTAAAAGAATCGTTTAAGAAATTATAAATATTAATTAAACCACAATAACCTCTATTCGTATTTTCTGAAACGTAGCTTGTCTTCCAAAGACTATTTTCTGGATCAAATTTAAAAACATTAGAATGCATTTGAAAAACCAATAAATCACCCGAAACTCTTAATTGAGCTTCAAACTCTCCAGAATCTTTGTACTCGATTATAATTCTTTCGTCAATAGCGGAAAGTTTATCGTTTAAATCATCTCCTATTTCTTTTAAAACTCCTTTAAGGACTTTAAAATTTAAAATAATATTACTAAAAACATCCTGTTTAAGAACACTCTTATCTTTAATTAAATTGAAAAGTAAATCTTGGTTTTTTTTATAATCCATTGATTATTTTTAATATGCTCTAGCAAATATAACTTTCTTAGAATTAGGTTCCCCAGTGAGGACACAATTTCCATTTTCAGAATTCTCTAAAGGAATACATCTGATAGTAGCTTTTGTTAAATCTTTAATTTTTTGTTCTGATTTAGAATCTCCATTCCAAAAAGCTTCTACAAAACCACCTTTAGTATTTAGAATTTGGTTCATTTGATCAATTGAATCTACTTGATTAGTATTTTCATTTAAAAACAAACTAGCTTTTGAAAATAATTCTTCTTGAATCTTATCCAGAGTCTCTAACAATAACTTTGGCAAACCTTCTTGTGCAACTATAGATTTAGTTAAATTATCTCTTCTTGCTAGTTCTACAGTTTTGTTCTCCATATCCCTTGGACCAACTGCAATTCTAAGCGGAACCCCTTTCATTTCATATTCTGCGAACTTCCAACCAGGTTTTTTATTATCGTCGTTGTCGAATTTTACTGAAATATTAAGTTCTGAAAGTTCTTTTTTTAGTTTACCAGCATAATTGGAAATAATATCAAGTTGATTTTCATTTTTATAAATAGGAACTATTACTACTTGAATAGGAGACAATTTAGGTGGTAAAACCAAACCTTGGTCATCCGAATGAGTCATTATAAGAGCCCCCATAAGTCTAGTAGAAACACCCCATGAAGTAGCCCAAACATGGTTTTTCTTGCCTTGTTTATCTGCAAAGGTAACATCAAATGCTTTTGCAAAGTTTTGACCTAAAAAATGGGAGGTACCTGCTTGTAAAGCTTTACCATCTTGCATAAGAGCTTCAATACAATAGGTTTCTTCAGCCCCTGCAAATCTTTCATTTTCAGATTTAACCCCTTTAATAACTGGAACTGCCATGAAATTTTCTACAAAGTTTGCATAAACATCTAGCATCTGCTCAGTTTCTTCAATAGCTTCTAATTTAGTAGCGTGAGCTGTGTGTCCTTCTTGCCATAAAAACTCTGAAGTTCTAAGGAAAAGTCTTGTCCTCATCTCCCATCTAACTACATTTGCCCACTGGTTAACTAAAATTGGCAAATCTCTATAGGACTGAATCCATTTTTTATACGTATTCCAAATAATTGTTTCAGATGTTGGTCTTATAATTAATTCTTCTTCTAACTTGGCATCTGGATCTACAACAACTCCAGAACCATCCTCAGAGTTTTTTAGTCTGTAGTGGGTAACTACCGCACATTCTTTTGCAAAGCCTTCTACATGAGCAGCTTCTTTACTTAAATAGGACTTAGGAATAAGTAATGGAAAGTAAGCATTTTGATGTCCAGTTTCCTTAAACATTACATCCAATTGATCTTTGATTTTTTCCCAAATAGCATAACCATAAGGTTTAATAATCATACATCCTCTAACATCGGAGTGCTCTGCTAAGTCAGCTTTTAAAACTAACTCGTTATACCATTTTGAAAAATCTACACTTCTTTTAACAATACCCTTTGACGACATATAAATATATTTGACAGTCTAAATTACCAATTTGAGGGGATATGTGAAAAGGAATAGAAAATAAATACCTTATTTGGCACTTAAAACCTTATTTATTTTTCTATTCATCTTTGTACTTTGCTCATCTGCGAGTAAAGCATCTACTAAGATTCTGCCACTGTGTTCATCAACTATAATTTTCTTTCTAGCTGCTATATCTAATTGTACTTGAGGTGGTATTTTAATAAAAGAACCTCCAGAGGCTCCTCTTTCAACTGGAACTACAGCCAAACCATTTTTAGAAGCTCCTCTTATCCTATTGTAAGCTTTTAAAAATCTTTCATCAATAGATTTAGAAGCTTTAAGAGATTCTTCATTAATATCTTCTCTTCTCTTACGGTTTCTGAAATAATTTCTTCTAATTCTTTTTTCTTAGCTTCTAAGGCTTCTTCTTTAGACTTGTGAAAGTTTTGAATTTCTTCTAAAATTTCTTTTTTACCATCAATTCTAGCTGAATTCTCTTTAATTCTTTTTTCTGCTAATTGAGCTTCCAATTCTTGGTACTCAATTTCTTTACTTAACGAATCAAATTCTCTGTTATTTCTAACATTTTTTTGTTTCTCTAAATATTTTTTGATAGAAGTCTTAGATTCCTCAATTATATTTTTCTTTTCTAAAATTAATTGATTGAGTCCTTCAGTTTCTTCTTCAACCTTTTCTAATCTTTTGTTAAGACCAACCATTTCATCCTCTAAATCTTTAACTTCCATAGGTAATTCTCCTCTTACCTCCCTCATATTATCTATTCTAGAATCAATGAATTGAAGATTA
>CAYREL010000115.1:0-4153 GCA_964423275.1 uncultured Flavobacteriales bacterium
AATGTGTGATGCCGATGTAGATGGAAGTCATATTCAAACATTAATAATGACTTTCTTCTTTAGATACATGAAAGAATTAATCGAAAGCGGTTATTTATATATTGCTACTCCGCCACTATATTTAATAAAGAAAGGCAAACAAGCCAAGTACGCATGGGATGACAATCAAAGAAAAGATTATGTTGATCAAATGAAAGGCTCTGGAAGTGAGTCTAGTGTTCATGTACAAAGGTATAAGGGACTTGGTGAGATGAATGCAGAACAGCTTTGGGATACAACCATGTCCAAAGAAAATAGAACACTAAGAAGAGTTACTATTGAAAGTGCAGTGGAAGCAGACAGGATTTTTTCAATGTTAATGGGGGATGAGGTTCCACCAAGAAGAGAATTTATTGAAAAGAATGCTAAGTATGCAAATATTGATACGTAATTCTTGATTAAAAATTTTAAAATATAATATTATGAAAGTAACCATTGTAGGAGCTGGTAATGTAGGTTCAACTTGCGCTGATGCAATTGCCTATAAAAGAATTGCTAGTGAAGTTGTTTTACTGGATATTAAAGAAGGATTTGCTGAAGGGAAAGCATTAGACATGACTCAAACATCTTCTTTACTTGGTTTCAATACTAAAATCGTTGGAAGCACTAACGATTATTCAAAAACTGCTGGAAGTGATGTTGTTGTTGTTACAAGTGGCATTCCAAGAAAGCCAGGGATGACTAGAGAAGAGCTTATAGGTGTTAATGCTGGTATAGTAAAAACAGTAACAAATAATATTTTAGAGCATTCACCAGATGCGGTAATTGTTATTGTGTCAAATCCTATGGATACTATGACCTATTTAACTTTAAAAGAAAGTGGTTTAGATAAGCATCGAATTATAGGTATGGGAGGAGCTTTAGATAGCGCAAGATTTAGAACATACTTATCAATAGCGTTAGGAAAACCCTCAAGTGATATTCATGGAATGGTAATAGGAGGTCATGGAGATACAACAATGATTCCTCTAACAAGATTAGCAACTTATAACGGAATTTCAATTAGTAATTTATTAGATAAAGATCATTTAGATAATGTTGCCGCTGATACAATGGTTGGTGGTAAGACTCTTACTGGACTATTAGGAACTTCAGCATGGTATGCACCTGGAGCAGCCGTAGCTTTTTTAGTAGATAGCATTCTCAACGATCAAAAAAGAATTATCCCTTGTTCTGTTTTCTTAGATGGAGAATATGGCCAGAAAGATATTTGTGTTGGAGTGCCAGTTATTGTTGGAAAAAATGGTTGGGAAAATATAGTGGATGTTGATTTAAATGACTCAGAAAAAGACTTATTTGAAAAAAGTGCTGCTGCAGTAAGAAATATGAATAGCGCATTAGAAAGTATCTAGGCTAGATTACATATTTATCTTTACTTTTAAGTTCATCTATAACACAACTGTCCAACATTATAGATTTCCTATTTCTAGAAATTATATCGTAAAAGAAGTCTCTAATAAAATTTGGAATTAAGTAGCTTACAGACATTATTGATTGCCAATTTCTCATTAAAACTGATATTTTTATTACCGCTAAAGATTTAGAATAAATTTGTCCATTGTGGTAGAGTATAATAGTCTCTTTGGGGTTTGGAAATAGGTTAAATTTTTTTTTGGTCTCTTTAAATATATTGGATGTAGATGGACTTATTAAAATAGATTCCGATTTATCATTTTTTAGTATATATTTCCCCCAAAAATTGCAAAATATGCATTCATCATCTATAAAAACTATTGTAGAATTTTGATTTAACATTTAACAAACTTTAAAATATTTCTATGAATTCCATCTTCAAGCATTATAAAGTATATTCCATTGTGCAATGTACTTACTGGAATTGAACCTTTGGTATACCCAGTTTTAACTTTCTTACCCGTTAAGCTTATTACTTCAAAATAAAGCTGTTTTTTAAGATTTTTAATATTAATAAGATCTGTAGCTGGTATCGGAAATATTTCATATTTATTTTCTAATGAATGTGAAATGCTTGAAGTCGAAATCAAAGAATCATTAGAACCCATGAAAAGAGATAGTCCTCCTCTTTTATTGCCTATAAGAAAATCAATTAATGAGTCATTATTTAAATCCGAAATTGCTGGTGTGCTATGAGTTCCTGTAAAAATATTATTGAAGTTACTATCTACTAAATTAAAATTTCCCAATAGGTTGTTATCTATATTATTGTATTTATAAATAGCACCTCTTTTGCTTCCTACGTACAATTCAATATCAGAACCATTTCTATAAAAAATTGGCGAACTCATTCCTATATTAGTCCACCACTCAGATACCGAAACTCCTCCAAATGTTTCAGACCTTAAATCAAAATTAAAATTAATAGAATCTCCAATATTCTCTATAAAATTTAAATTTCCTATCGCTTCACCCACTACTAAATCTAGATCATTGTCATTGTCTATATCAAAAAGTGTAGGGTGAGCATTAAATCCAAAATCAAAAACATTATTAAAAATATCAGTCAAGGGAGATATGCTTATGGTCAAATTTATTATTGCTGGATTCGAAGAAACGTTTTCTAAGAAATGCAATTTTCCGCTGTAGTCACCCACAATTGCATCTAAATCTCCATCGCCGTCTAAGTCTCCTAAGGTTGGAATTAAATTAATATCGTTTATTTGGGAGGAAATATTTTGAAAATCACTAGAGATTTTCTTGAATATTGGATTTTCATTAGTTCCTACATTTTCATAAGATTCTATGTAAGAATTATAATGAATTGGAATACTTAAATCAAATTCACCAAAATTAGAGACCAAAAGATCTAAAATTTGATCGTTGTTGATATCCACTATTAACGGTTTAGATTCTCTCCCAAGGTCAATAGTGTTTTCCTGAAGAAAATTTTTATTTTGCAAGTAAAATTGAGGGGAATTGTTGCCTCCAAAATTTTTATAGAACCAAATACTTTCTTTATCTGCTGACTCACTACTGGAGTTTGGGGAAACTATCAAATCTTTTATGCCATCGTGGTCCATATCTTCATAAAATGTAGCTGGGAACAAATGTAAATCAGCTGGTACGGAGTAGTTTGGAAAAAGCGTGTCTTGAGAAATAAAGGAGGTGTTTAAGTTAACGCCTGAGTTATCATTGTATAATGCCACTAGGTTGCTGTAAGAAACATCACCAAGAATTAGGTCCTTTACTTGGTCGTTGTTTAAATCTAAAGACAAGATAGTTGATCCACTATGTCTTAAATTATTTCTTGTAACAATTATAGAGTCTTCAGGGTTTGGGACATTAAATAAACAAGTATCAAATAAGGTGCAGGTATTAGACAATCCAGATTCGCTAAAATTGCCCCAACAAGCATTCTTCATTTCAAAAATTAAGGTATCTAAATCTGTCGAAATATTTTTATGGTATTCTATTACGGATCCTTGAACTCCAAAATTTAAAATATCTAAATCTCCATCGTTGTCTATGTCACTAATACAAGGAACATCTGACGAAACAACATAAATATTTACATCGTTATTGTATTGGAAAGACAAAAGATACGGCACATTAGTATTTATAGAAGATTGGAAAAAGCTCAATGAATTAAAGGAAAGTTCATTCCCATTAGAAGTGTTTTTCCAAAGTCCTATTCCTCCGGAGACATAACTAAATATATCTTTTTTTCCATCATTGTTAAAGTCTCTTAGTAATACCCAGTTTTTTAAATTAGATGGAAATAATTTTTCATATTCTGGTGCGTAGATAAAATTATTATTTTCAGATATAAAGGTAATTACCTTGTCACTAGACCTGTCAAAGACAAATAAATCTTCAATTTGATCATTATTTAAGTCGATTTTTGAAATTTGTGCAGAATTAAATCCTCCTGTCCATGGGTTAACAAGGGTGTCGTTATTAACGATTACTTGGATACTATTTTGCTGAACTAATGAAAAGTTCTGGCTTTTTACTAAAGTCAAAGACATTAATAAAATTAAGAGTATCGATATTTTTTTGGAAAGAGTTAAATACACTAATACTTATACGATTTATTTTATAAAATAGATGGTTAGCTATTTAAAATATTGATAATCTAGTTAATACAAATGTAGTTCTTAAAGTCAAACATTGTTAACTTGTTGTGGAATTGTTGGTA
>CAYREL010000116.1:0-4151 GCA_964423275.1 uncultured Flavobacteriales bacterium
TTTACTTTCAGTGTAGGCAAAATCTGAGAAAAGAAAAACATTAGATTTCTCATCTATGAGGTATCTAAATTCAAAATTTCCTAGAATAAACGAACTTACCCATATAGATTCTTCATCAAACCCTCTTATAGTTTTGTAGCCGCCTATCCTAGTTAATTCATTTTCATAAAGAATATTATTTTGAATGGTAGATCCAGAAAGTTTAATTTTAAATGTAGTTCTTTTAAGTAAACTTAGATAAGTTGAAAAAGAAAAATTACCATTAAAATTTGGAGATTTTAGGATGTTATTGGTCACTGTGTCTATTGTATAAGTTTCTTTCCATCCATAGGCAAGTTCACTTTTAATTTTAAATCCTCTTCTAGGGTTGAATGTATTGTCTAGTTTTTTAAAATTGGTTACAAACCCAAAGCTATTAACTGATGTAGAACTATAATCATCTTCTAAAAGGTTGGTGGAGTTATTGTTAGTAAATAAAAAGCCGTTAGAAAAATTGGAGTTAGAATTGTAATTAATTATCAGCTTTGAATTAAAATTAAAAAACGAACTGTCTTTCTTGATCATATCTAGTCCGCCTTGAATTTCGAAATTTGTATTAAATAGAAATGGGTAGCTAAGCTCAGCAATAAGATTTTGCGATGAGTTGAACATTCTTCTCCAATTAATTTTAAGTACTTCACCATAGCTCAACGCATTTTGAAAATTTAGAGCTATGTTCCCTGTAAATTGTACAGTTTCATTTTCTCCAGGTTGAATACCAACAAGGCCATTTATACTATTTTTGGATTGTGGTTTATAATAAGTGTATATAGATGCTTTGTTGTCAATAAACTCATATGCAGGCGGTCTTATTTCTTGAATGAATCCTGTGTTTTTAATATTTTCACTAATTTTATAAATCTTATTTAGTTCGAATAGATCTCCATTTCTTATGTCTGTAAATTTATATACAAGTTGTAGCTCTTTTTTATTGATTTCTGGATTTATAATAGAATCTATTTTAACCAAAGGACCTGTGATTAAATTACATATTAAATTAATTTTTGAGTTTATAATTTCACTTTTTTGGAATTCGAATTCCGCAAATGGAAATCCATTGTTATTCATCAGAATAATCCATTTTTTTATTTTATCAGAAAAATCATTGGCATTAAAATAAGTTTTGTCACTATTAAAATCCTCTCTTAGTTTAAGCGATAAAGAATTTGGTAAGTTTACTTTTATACTGTTTAAAGAAATTAGATTTCCAGTCTGTAAATAGATTTTTAATTTTTGATTTTTTAGATTTATCGAATCAACATTACAAGTGAAATATCCACTTTCGATTTCTGAAAGCAAAATATTATTTACTAGTTCTCTAACTCTGTTAGAATTAACTTTTTCGGCTTTAAAAAGCTCAAGATTCTTGTAAATCTCTAAGAAATTTACTTGTTGTCCAAAAAATAAAATTGGAAAAAAAAAGATTAATATTATTGTTTTCTTTGAATCCATTTTTACCAAATAATTTCTTTTAAATGGTTCGATTTTAAAAACTCATTTGCCTTAGAAAAATGTTTACAACCAAAAAATCCTTTGTATGCCGAAAGTGGGGATGGGTGAGGTGCTTTTAAAATAAGATGCTTTTTAAAATCTATTAAA
Organism: uncultured Flavobacteriales bacterium; assembly: GCA_964423275.1. Classification (GTDB taxonomy): domain Bacteria; phylum Bacteroidota; class Bacteroidia; order Flavobacteriales_D; family Parvicellaceae; genus MED-G20. Next base: position 1,639 of record CAYREL010000116.1, read on the forward strand.
ACTTCCTTTTTCTGGGCATAATTACCCCATAAAATAAAAACTACTTTATTTTTCAATAACGAAATTTCTTTTAAGATATTATTGGTGAATAAATCCCATCCTAAATTATTATGGGAGTTTGCTATTGCTAACCTTACAGTCAATGAGGAATTTAATAAAAGAACTCCTTGACTTGCCCAAGATTCAAGATTTTTTTTAGTTTGCGGATAGTGATTTAAGTCGTTTTTAATTTCTGTAAATATATTTCTCAAAGAGGGTGGAGTCTTTTGATTCTCATTAACTGCAAACGCAAGTCCATTTGCTTGATCTTTGCCATGGTAGGGATCTTGGCCTATGATAACTATTTTTAAATCATTAAAGTTAGTTTTTTCAAATGCTTTGAAGATGTTTTCTTTTTTTGGACATAGTAACTCATTAGAGCTGCAATTTTTTACTTCGCTGTTTATTTTTTGAAAATATTTTTTAGAAAACTCTTTTTCAAATATAGATGTCCATTCTGTATGTAGTTGTTTTGTATTCAATTTATTACTAATTCTAATACAATTAAATAAAAATCATTTGATTTTATTGTTGGTATGTCTTTTTTAATAATTTTGTTAATAGCTATTACGAAAAAATCATGAAAAAATTATTCACTTACACATTTGCAATTATAGTTTTGTCCTCATTGTCTTCTTGTTTTGTATTTCAACCACCACAGAAAACATGTCCAGCTTACAGTCTAAATTTACAAGAGGATAACCATAAAGAGTTAATTACATTGCAAGATAAAAAAACTAAAAAAGCCATCTTTTAATTAAAGTACTTTATTTGTTTTAAACTTTCCTTTAAACAATTCTTTTTATTCTACATTTTCTTTATTTTTGTTATAGATGTATAGAATAGCAATACTTTCTTTAATATTAATATTTCAGACTTTTTTAGTTACTGTTTTTTCTCAGGTACCTGTTAACGAGAAATTGATGGTAAGAATATCTAAAGAAATTTGGTTGGGAGGTACTGTTCATACTAGCGGTTTTGCATTGAACTATGGTACGTCTAAGTTTAAAACCTTCAAGAAAAAATCTTTAATTAATGTAGATCTAGTAAGCATAAACCACGATAAAGAGTATAAAATATTTGGATCTTTTGATGAAAACGCGAAGAAATTTATTTTTGGCAAATTAAACTCTCTATATACTGTAAGATTGGGTTTTGGAAATAGAAAAATTTTATATGAAAAACTGAGAGAAAATGGTTTACAGATTACAATGAATTACACAGTAGGGCCATCCTTAGGCCTAGTAAAACCAGTTTTTTTAGAAGTTTTTAAATATGATTTTTCAGGAAGAATTGCAGGAATTGCAACTGAAAGATACGATCCTGAATTACATAACTTTTATAATATTTATGGCAGGGCCACTTGGGCGGCTGGTTTAATGGAAACAAAAATTAATCCAGGAATGTTTTTTAAGTTGGGTCTTGATTTTGATTATTCAAGTAATCGAGAAATCATAAATTCTTTGGAGGTTGGTGTGAGTGTAGATGTCTTTTCTAAACCTGTAATTTTAATGGTAGAAAATAACAATTACAGATTTTATCCTAGTGTATATATTAATTGTTCTATTGGAAATAAATTTTATTAATGAGTGTTAATACTGCTGTAAAAACTAAAAAGCCGAAATGGCTTAAAGTAAAATTACCTACTGGGGAATCTTATAAAAATGTAAGAAACTTGGTTACCGAACATAAACTTCACACAATATGTGAAAGTGGGAATTGTCCTAATATGGGTGAATGTTGGGGAGCTGGTACAGCTACTTTTATGATTTTGGGTAATGTTTGTACAAGATCTTGTGGTTTTTGTGCTGTTGCTACAGGCAAACCAGAAGCTGTAGATGTTTTTGAGCCTGGAAGAGTGGCTAATTCAGTTAAATTGATGAAAGTTAAGCATGCGGTTATTACATCTGTTGACCGTGACGATTTACCAGATGGAGGTTCCAATATTTGGGTCAGTACTGTTAAAGCAATTCGAAGACAATCTCCTACTACCACGTTAGAGACCTTAATTCCAGATTTCGCTGGAATTTGGGAAAACTTGAATAACATTATTGAAGTTGCTCCAGAAATTGTTTCTCATAATATTGAAACTGTTAGAAGACTTACAAAAACAATTAGAGTTCAAGCAAAATACAACAGAAGTTTAGAGCTTTTGTTACGTCTTAAGCAAGGGGGGATGAAAACAAAGTCTGGCTTAATGCTGGGATTAGGAGAGACCGAAGAAGAAGTTTTTGAAACACTTGAAGATTTAAGATCTGTGAAAGTTGATATTGTAACTATAGGTCAGTATTTACAACCAACACCTAAACATGCTCCTGTTGAAGAATTTATAACACCAGAGCAGTTTGCAAAATATGAAGAATTTGGCTTAAAAGCGGGATTTAGGTTTGTTGAAAGTGGTCCTTTGGTAAGGTCTAGTTATCATGCTGAAAAACACTTATTTTAAATTGTTTAATTTATTTTTAATAAAATTC
>CAYREL010000117.1:0-4142 GCA_964423275.1 uncultured Flavobacteriales bacterium
TTTAAGACAATATCAGATTGGCCTTGGGTATATGAATACTATGAATTTGAAGTGGATTTTTCAATTCAAGAAATTAAAAAAATTCAAATAGACCCATCAACCAGACTTGCAGATATTAATTTAGAAAACAATGTTTGGACCGCAAACACTAACCAGGAATTAATAGTTCCTGAAATTATTTTTAAAAGTAAATTATAAATATTTTTTAATGGCTATTGAAATTAGTTGTTGGTTTGCAAGTCTTAAACCCCAATATTCTTGACTTAGTGCTGCAGTTCCCCCACTGCTATTTACAATTGTTGCTTCGTAATATTGATGAAATCCAATATTAAAATTGGCGATTATATTGAAAAAAACATCTTTTTTAAGTAAATGTTCTAAAAATATAAAATACTCTAATCCAGTGCCAAAATAATCTGAGGACCAAAATGCCTGTGTACCTGCTAGAGCTTGTCCTCTATAAATATTACAACTAAAATAAGGACCTATTCCTTGACCAATTTTTGTGTTCCTTTTATCCATTAGCCACTTGCCTTTATTAATACTAATTAAAAAATTATTTAAACTTAACATTGGGTTTTTGTAGGATGGCGAAAACTTAGAATGCACTCTGTAAAAGTTGTTTTTAGAAATGGTCATTTGATAATCTATCAGAACCCCAAATTTTTCCTCAATTTTCGAGTCAATTAGTGTTGAAATAGAACTTATTGGATTACTCCATCCAATGGAAATCGCATGTGAAATGCCATCACTTTCGTCTTCATTATTTATTTGAGAAAAAATATGAGAATGTCCTAATAATATAAATAATAACAACAGAAACTTATACATTAATTAAAGATGTGAATTTGGTTGGTGGTAATATTAAAACTAGTTTGATAATTTTTTAGAGAATAGCTAGCAGGACCTTGAATTACTAGTCCATCGAAGAGTTGGTATCGACTACTGTCACAAGCACATTCAACAAAAGTATTAGTAGAATCTACTGTTGCTTTTCCGCACGGATTATTAGCGTTGAAAGTGCAATGCCTGTCGTATGCACTAAATTGATCATAAGATTGTCTGTAGATTATTATTCCTCTGCTTCCACCAGTTATATAAGTCCAACCACCAATTGAATTTAATGAAGAATAACTTGGCAAAGAAATATTTATGTATTGGTCTACATAAACGTAAGGAACTATATTTTGATTTTTTGTACAACTATTTAAGAAGATTATACAGAAAAATATTAAGAGATTTTTAAATTTGATAATTATTTTATTCATGAATAATTTAGTTTTAAAATCTACAGTAGTCTTTGCAATGTTTATAGTTGTAAATAGTATTCACTCTCAAAACAAGGGTGAGTTATTAGGGGCAAACAAAAGAGAGAATAATCAAAACTACAAAATACCTGGAAATAACGACGATGTTGTGGAAGGTCTGTCTTACAGCGATTTAAAAAGACAGCAAAATTACAATATTAAATACCAAGAAAGTTCTAGAAAAGAATTATTAAAAAGTCATGTGTTAAAACAAACAAAACCTACAAGAAAAAGGATGAAGAAAACTTTGAAAAAATCTCAAAGATTATTAGCAGGTAAGCCTGTGGTACCAGCTTGGCAAGTTTGGGTTAAAAGGAAAAAAGCTTTCTCTCAACGTAAGGAAAATAAAAGTGAGGATTAAACTTTTTGAATTTAAATTGGCTAAATGTTAAAAATTCGTTAATTATTGTTTAAATTGTGGGACTATTTTACGTTACGTTCAAGTTTAAAGATAACAGACTATGCTTAGGAAAATATTTTTATTATCCGTATCTCTTTTTGTTTTATGCTTTGTAAGTTATGCTCAGCCTCAGGGAGGTAGTATAAAAGGTAAAGTTTTTGATGAATTGAAAGAAGGCTTTCCATTTGTAAATGTTGCACTTTTCCAAAATGGAAATATTCGAGGAGGTGCAACTACTGATTTCGATGGTGTTTTTAAGATTAGTAATATTTCTGCTGGGTCCTACACACTTGAAATTAAATTTGTAGGATATCAAACTTACAGACTAGAAGGTTTGATTGTCAAGGGTGGAAAATTATTGCCATTATCACCCATATATTTAAAAGAAGCAACAGAGCTTTTAAAGGAAGTGGAAATTGTAAGTTATAAAGTTCCTTTAATTGATAAAGACGGAGGTGCTTCTGGTGGAACTGTTACCAGAGAAGATTTAGCAAGAATGCCAGGAAGATCTGCTGGTTCTATTGCAAGTACTGTTGGTGGTGTGCAATCGGATGCTAATGGTAATATTACATCTGTAAGAGGTTCTAGAGATGACGCAACTTTTTATTACATTGATGGTATTAAAGTTAGAGGTTCTACCAATTTACCTAAATCTGCTATTGAAGAAGTAAGTGTAATGACTGGTGGTGTTCCAGCTAACTTTGGAGATGCAACCGGAGGTATTATTTCTATTACAACTAGAGGAGCTTCAAGAACTTATTTCGGAGGAGTTGAGGTAGTAAGTTCAGGTATTGCATTAAATGAAAATGTTTATGGATTAGACAATAATGCATTTAATCTTTTTGAAGGAACTTTTTCAGGACCTTTACTTATGAAGAAAGACAGTACTGGAAAGAAAACAGATCCTATACTTGGGTTTTTTGTTTCTGGGAATTTTAACCATGTTTTAGATCCAAGACCTCTTGCTGGTGACCAATATAGGCTTAAGCCAGCATACAGAGATTCCCTAATAGATCCTTCCAAAATGGGGCCATTAAGGCCAACTGGATTAGGCTTTGGTGCTTATTATAATACAGATTTTTTGACCGATGATGCATTTGAAAAAGTTAACTATCGTCAAAATGTAGATAGAACAACAGCTTCTTTAGCAGGTAAAATTGATGTTAACGCTGGGCCAAATATGAATATCTCATTTGGTGCTTCTGGTGCTTACTCAGATCGTAATGGAGCATCTTGGGAAAGTTCGCTTATGAATTACGATAATTTAGCCAATTATAGAGATTTTGATTGGAGAGCTTATGGAAAATTTACCCAACGTTTTCAAAATGTAGCTGAAGATGCTAGCTCTCAAAACGGGGTGAAAAATGCTTACTATACTATTATGGTAGATTATTCTAGAAACTACGGCTGGGTAGAAGACAATGTCCATGGAGATAATTATTTCAACTATGGTCATATAGGAAAATTTGATATTGCTAAAACACCTTCTTATGAGTTTTCAGACTTTGACGGAAATGGAGTTTTAGATCTTGTTCAAACAGGTGTTAATGACGATTCCATTGTGTTCACTCCCTCGACTACCAATGCTGATATGGCTGCAATAACAACTCAGTATTTTTCTCTTTATGACGATGTTGCTGGAAATTATGAAAATATTACTCAACTATTGGATGGTGGAGCACTTTTGAATGGAAGAAGACCAACAAATGTTTATGGGCTTTGGCAAAATATTGGGTATGGATATAATGGATCCAACCAATCTGATAATTCTCAGTTCAGGATAACTGCTGTAGGTTCCGCAGATATTGGTGACCATGCTCTTTCTTTGGGGTTTGAATACGAGCAAAGAACAGATAGATATTTTGGAGTGGCGCCTATAGGACTTTGGGGTTTGATGAGGCAGCTTGCTAACTCTCATACGGATTACGGTAGAGGAATTGATGAGAGCCAACCTACTTATAACAACTTTGGTTCATTTACTCAAATAAGTTTTGAAACTCTGAATACAGCACCTGGTACTTATTCCGGTTCTGATCCTCAATCATTTTTTGATTACAATCTAAGAAACAGCCTTGGGTTAGATCCTAATGGTACTGATTTTGTCAATATTGATGCAATGGATCCATCTGAGTTTTCTTTAGATATGTTCAGCGCAGATGAGTTATTAAACTCTGGAAGTAACTATGTAACCTACTATGGTTACGATCATAAGGGTGATAAAATTTCTGGAAGACCTAGTTTTGATGATTTCTTTAATAAAAAGGATGAATATGGAAATTATACTAGACCAATTGGTGCATTTGAACCAATCTACATTGCGGGTTATATTATGGACAAATTCGCTTTTGACGATTTAATATTTAATGTTGGTGTAAGAGTAGATAGGTTTGATGCCAATCAGCAAATTTTAAAAGACGATTTTTCTTTATACCCTA
>CAYREL010000118.1:0-4139 GCA_964423275.1 uncultured Flavobacteriales bacterium
TGATTCTTCTGGCTAGTTTCTAGCATTTCCTCTTGCGGAGAAAGTGAAGCTTGAAGGGCTAATGATTTAAGTGCATCTCCAGAAAAACTCATGTCTTAATGTTAATTTTTCGTAGACCTTTATCTACTGTTATATTTATTCTTACGCAATTAGATGGTAAAAAGTTATTAATATTTTGTGGCCACTCAATAAAGCATAAATTCTTATCGTTAATTATTTCGAGTAAACCAATGTTTTCTATCTCATTTTCATCTTCAATTCTATAGCAGTCTATATGGAAAATAGTCTGTCTACTATTCCCCAAATATGTATTTATAATACTGAAAGTTGGAGAATTAGCATCTTTAACTCCTAAAATAGATGCCACAGAACTTATAAGAGTGGTTTTTCCACTTCCCATTTCTCCTTCAAATAAAAATAAATTATAGGTTTTTGTTAATTCAATAATTTCTTTAGAAACTTTATTTAATTCAGCAAGTTGATTAATGATAAAGGATTTATTAGACATTATTTACGAGCTATAAAAATGAGTTCAGAAGAATTCAGTCTTAATTTTTCATAATCAATCTCTCCAAGAGCAGTTTTTGGATCAAAAATATCCACTTTAAAGCCCGCTTTTTCAAGCCTTTTTGGATAATCTAAGCCATACAATCTAACATGGTCTTTTTGCCAAAAGTGAATTTCTCTTTCTTTAGGATCGGTAATTGAAGAATCTTCATAGGTAACTTTGTTATTGTAATCAATTGGAACCTGAAAAATTCCCCATCCACCAGGTTTCATTACTCTAAATAACTCCTTCATGCATTGACGATCGTCTTGAACGTGCTCTAAAACATGGTTGCAAAAAATAACATCATATAAATTATCTTCAAGAGGAATTTTATGCAAATCAAAATGTAAATCAGCAATTGGAGATTCCATATCTGCAGTAGTATAACTCAGATTTTTCTGTTTTTTAAAAATTGGATAAAAACATTGTTCTGGAGCAACATGGAGTACTTTTTGAATTTCCTCTTTGAAAAAAGAACTCTGTTTCAAATAAAGCCACATTAATCTATGTCTTTCCAATGTTAAATCATAAGGACATAGAACATTTTCTCTGTGTGCGGTATTGGACCCATAAGAAAGGAATTTTCTGAAATCTCTTTGACACACTGGACAATGTACTTCATTTCCATAATAAGCCAATGGTGCAAATAATTTGAATAAATAACTTAGCCTTATTAAAAGTGGCCTTGGAAGAGTATTCAATAGAAATTTATAGAGCTTTTTCATTTCAAAAGATTGTCTATTTCTTGGGCGTAATCCAACGAGTCGTCTCTGTAAAAATGCAATTCTGGCATTTTTCTTAATTGGTTTCTTACCAATTTACTTATCTCGTATCTTATAGAATTTGATTGACTATAAATATGGTCAAATGAGTCATCGTTATCTTTTCCTCCGAAAATACTTATATAAACTTTTGCTATAGATAAATCTGGACTCATTCTTACGGTTGTAACTGTAACCATTGCCCCTTTGCCAACAGAAGCTGCATTTCTCTGAAAATAGGTTCCAAGCTCCTTTTTAATTACACTAGCTATTTTTTCTTGTCTTACACTCATTAAGGATGCAAATTTAGAAAAAGAGATCACTTTAACACAATAGTTAGGGATATTGATAGTTGATAATAACAATTAAGGAAGTATATTAACTTTGCAAAAGATAATTAAAGATGAAAAACTTAATTAGAATAGCTAAAATAACCTTGCAATTCAAAAGAACTCTTTTTTTGAATCTAGGATTTAATATTTTAGGAATGGTGTTTTCCATCTTTTCTTTCGCTATGATCATCCCTTTATTAAGAATTATATTCAATTCTTCTACTGCTGTTTTTGAAAAAACAATTAGCTCCTACAATGGCAATTTCACCTGGACAAAAGATGGAGTATTAAGTTTTGTCAATTATTACTTAGCCAAGCATGCAATAAGTGAAGGAAGATATTCTACTCTTATATTGATCTGTATATTTTTAGTAATAATGGTTTTTTTGAAAAATATGTTTACATTCTTAAGCACTTTTTTTCTCTCAGATTTAGTTCAAAGTTCAGTAAAAAAATTAAGAGAAAAAATGTATCAAAAAATACTAGTTTTACCTATGTCTTTCTTTTCCGATGAAAGAAAAGGGAATTTATTATCGACATTTTCTGCAGATTTAAAAGAGACTGAACTTGCCATAAAAGCAACTACTAACGCAATTTTTAAAGATCCATTTTATGTTATTGGCTATTTTGCTACTCTTTTTATTATAAGTTTTAAATTGACTTTTTTCATTGTATTATTCTTGCCTATTGCAGGACTAATTATTTCAAAAATTAGTAATGGGTTAAAGAAAAGATCCAAAAAAGGACAAGAGAATTTGGGAGATATTTTATCCCTTACTGAAGAAACTTTATTTGGCCTAAGAATTATAAAAAGTTTTAATGCTCAGACCTTTATGAATAACAAATTTGAGACGAAAAGTAATTCGCTTTACAACTTAATGCTCGGGATAAACAGAAGAATATACTTGGCATCTCCAATAAGTGAGTTTTTGGGAGTTTTAGCAACTTCAGGCGTCTTATTATACGGTGGAAATTTAGTTCTGAATGAGTTTATTCAGCCAGATGTTTTTATTGGTTATCTTATTTTATTTTCTCAGCTTATAAGTCCATTCAAATCTATTTCTAAGGCTGTTTATGACTCATCTCAAGGAATCGCAGCTTTAGAACGAATTGAAAAAATAACATTACAAGACCAATTAATTAAAAATAGTCCTGCAACTCCACAACCAATTAATTTCAATAAAGAAATAAGTTTTAACAATGTTTCTTTTAAATACAACCAGGAACAGGTTTTAGAAGATATCTCATTTAAAATAAAAAAAGGAGAAACGGTAGCTATTGTAGGTCATTCTGGTGCAGGTAAATCAACAATTGCAGATTTATTAATCAGATTTTATGACGTTGTTGAAGGAAGTATAAATATTGACAACGTAAACGTAAAAAAAATTAATCTAAGTCAGCTTAGAAACTTAATGGGAGTAGTAACACAAGATTCTATTCTATTCAATGATACTGTAATAAATAATATTTCTTTTGGGGTTGAAATAGAAAATTCTCAAGTCTTGGAATCTGCTAAAATGGCCAATGCAGATGAATTTGTTCAAAACCTTAATGAAAAATACGAAACGTTTATTGGGGATGCTGGCAACAAATTGTCGGGTGGTGAAAAACAAAGATTAAGCATAGCAAGAGCAATTTATAAAAACCCCGAAATACTTATTTTAGATGAAGCAACTTCTTCATTAGATACTAAGTCTGAAAAAGCTGTTCAAGAAGCTTTAAACAGATTAATGAAAAATCGAACTTCTTTGGTTATTGCACATAGACTGTCAACAATTCAAAATGCAGATAAAATTATAGTTTTAGACAATGGGAAAATTGTAGAAATGGGGAATCACAAAGAATTGGTAGCCAAAAATAGCTTCTATAAGAAATTTATAGATATGCAATCTTTTGAATAATGGATGTAAAACCAAAAAAATACTTAGGACAACATTTTTTAATAGATGAACAAATAAGCGAGAGAATATCAGAAGCTATCACAAAGTCTAAAAAAATCAACTTGCTTGAAATTGGACCTGGGACAGGTGCTTTGACAAAGTTTCTTTTGCATGAAAATATTGATTTAATTTCCTACGAGTTAGACACTGAGTCAATAACCTATTTAAAAAATGCATATCCAACTTTGAAAGTTCATAATGAAGATGTTTTAAAAACTGATTGGACTAAAATATTTAAAGGGAACTATTCTGTCACTGGAAATTTCCCTTATAACATATCTTCTCAAATACTTTTCAAAATCTATGAAAACAGAACTATAATAGATGAAATGGTGGGAATGTTTCAGAAAGAAGTTGCTGAAAGGATTTGCTCGGGACCAGGGACTAAGAAATATGGCATTTTATCTGTCTTAATTCAAGCATTTTACAATGTAGAATATTTATTTACCGTAAATGAAGATGTTTTTGATCCTCCACCAAAAGTAAAATCTGGTGTAATTAAAATTAGTAGAAATGATGTAAAACAGCTAAATTGTAATGAAAAATTATTTTTTAG
>CAYREL010000119.1:0-4130 GCA_964423275.1 uncultured Flavobacteriales bacterium
TTCTTTATAGCACTTTTTAATTATTCTTACTTTCACCAAATAACTTACTAAAAAACAACAAATGAAATTTTTTATTGATACAGCAAACTTAGAGATGATACAAGAAGCCCAAGATTTGGGAATATTAGATGGTGTAACCACCAATCCTTCTCTTATGGCTAAAGAAGGAATTTCAGGTTCTAAAAACATTGTTAATCACTATAAAAAAATATGTGAAATTGTAGATGGTGATGTAAGTGCAGAAGTAATTTCAACAGATTTTGATGGAATGGTAAAAGAAGGCGAAGCATTGGCTAAGCTACATTCAAATATTGTAGTCAAAGTACCAATTATTAAAGATGGTATCAAGGCAATTAAATATTTTTCTGACAAAGGAATAAAAACCAATTGTACCTTAATATTTTCAGCTGGACAGGCATTACTAGCGGCAAAAGCTGGTGCTACATACGTTTCTCCATTTATTGGAAGATTAGACGATGTGAGTACAGACGGAATGGATTTAATTGCTCAGATAAGAGAGATTTATGATAATTACATGTTTGATACCGAGATACTTGCAGCTTCAGTAAGGCATCCAATGCATATTATACAATGTGCGGAAATTGGTGCAGACGTTATGACAGGACCACTTAGCGCAATAACTGCACTTTTAAACCATCCTTTGACAGATATTGGCTTAGCTAAATTTTTATCTGACTTTAAAAAAGTAAATGGCTAGATAATTATGCTTATCAATGTTGTTGCCAAAAATCCAGATTTAAGAGTAATTCAAAAAATCATTAAAATTCTAAACAACGACGGTCTTATTGTAATTCCTACTGATACAATCTATGCTTTCGCAACTAGTATAAAAAGTAAAAAGGGGCTTGAAAGATTGGCTAAAATAAAAAATATCAAATTAAAAAAGGCTAACTTTTCTTTGATTTGTCAGGATTTAAAAGAAATCTCTAGCTATACCAAGCCATTTGATAGAAAAACCTTTAAAACACTTAAAAATGCACTTCCAGGTCCATTTACATTTATATTAAATGCAAATAATAATATTTCCAAAATATTTAATTCCAATAAAAAAGAAATTGGGATAAGAATTCCAAACCATAAGTTCATTAAAACACTTGTTAAAGAATTGAATCATCCTTTAATATGTTCTAGTGTAAACGATGAAGATGAAATTGTTAAATACACCACAGACCCATTAATAATATTTGAAAATCATGAAAACAATGTAGATGCAGTAATTGACTATGGATATGGGAAAAATGTAGCATCAACTGTTGTAGACTGTACATCTAATGATTTGGTATTGATAAGACAGGGAGCTGGTGAATTATAAAACGTTTAAGAAAGATTAACAATTAAAACATAAGGAAAAAGAAATTGTTTATAATTTTGAGTTGAAATAATAAATATGACAATAGCTATAATAGCACACGACGGAAAAAAAGCTGAAATGGTTCAATTTTTAAATGAACAAGCTGACATTCTTCATAAAAATGAAATTGAGTTAATCTCAACTGGAACTACAGGAGAAAAAGTCAAAAAAGCTGGATTTAAGGTTACCGCATTACTTTCCGGTCCTCTAGGTGGAGATGCTCAAATAGCAGCTAAAGTTGCAGATGGAACTTGCAATATGGTAATATTTTTTCGAGATCCCTTAGAAAAACATCCTCACGAACCAGACATTTCAATGCTTATGAGATTGTGTGATGTTCATGACGTTCCTCTAGCCACTAACCCATCTAGCGCGGTTCTTTTAATGAAAGGTATTTACAGCAATTAAAAAATCCTTAAACTATAGTTCTTTAATTCTCTGTCTAAATTTTTAGACTTTGGACAATGAATATCTAACATCATCCAGAAATCTCTGCTATGGTTTTTAACTTTAGTATGAACCAATTCGTGAAGAATAACATAATCTATAAGTTCTTCTCTAAGTCTCATTAAGTGTAAAGAAAGATTTATGTTGTTGTTAAAAGAACAACTCCCCCATCTAGTTTTCGTATTTTTTATTGCCAATTTTTGATAACTAAAGTTGTGTTTTTTTGCCAATTCATCTACTCTTTTAGGTAAATAAGATTTAGCTTCTATTCTGAGAATTTTTTCAATTACATTTCTTATATAATTTTGATTTTCAATAGATTGAATTTCATTTGCATCAGAAATATAAATTTTAATGGATTTGTTTTCTTGTAAAAAAGTATTCTTTATATCTAAAGTTGAATCAATAAATACAGAATGAAATCTTGTTTGAAAGTTACTACCAACAATAAAATTGGTCTGTAATTGTTCCTGACTTTGTATTTTATGAAGGTTCTTTTGAATCCAATTCATTTTAGATTCAACAAAATCATTCGCTGTTTTAAAAGATAAAAATCTAGGAACTGTCACTAAAACTCCTTCAAAAGGTTTTATTCTGATAGAGATGTTTCTTGCTTTCAAACTCTTTCTGAAATTTATTTCAGTATTCTGTATTTTTAAAATTTTACCCTTCATTTTTGCTGTCTCCAAGGGTGAATAAATTGTGAATTGTATTTTTTTATCCATGATAGTTTTTCACCACTATGAGTAGATTTAATTTTTTTTATAATTTGCTCTTTAAGTTCCAACTGCTTATTAAATGACTTGGTAAGTTCTTTGATTAGAATTTTGGAATCGGTATGATGAGTTAGTTCTATTTAAAAAAAATTAGTTGTGTTGCTGAATTTTATATAAAGTATTTAAAAGTGACTGATTTTCTTTATACAAGGTCTCTTTTATATTGTTGTAATGCAAAACTTTTCCTGAGAAAGCATCTAAATCAAATATAAACTCCTCTGAAGATATTATTTTTTTAAATGCCTTAAGAACAAATAGAAACTGTTTATAATTGTCAGGCTTCTTTAACTCTGAATTCTCAAATAATCGATTGGTAAAATTAAATGGTACAAATGGAAACTGCTTATTATAAAATTCAATACCAATTTGGTCAAATATTTTATTATTGTCTTCTACTCTTTTCAATATAACTTCGTAATAATAGGATAATTTTCTAGTCAGCTGTTTATCGTCTAATCCGCTAAGCAAGCCAGAAGATTGAATTGCTTTAAATGTAGAGTTATTAATAAACACGGTTCCATAGGATGGAAGTCTATCTATCTCCATCATTTTAATTTTAAGAGAATCCCAAGAAATTTTTTGACTATGAAAGTCATATATCAAAGTATGTAATTTCACTAAGTCTGCATATGCTTTGGTTCCTTCAATATTGTATCTATTGATGGTGACGGAATCTGCTCTTAAATCATCAATTAAAGCTTTGTAATTTTGAGTCATACTTTTTTTGATTTTATAGTCTTCTCTCATGTTTTCTGCAAAAAAACCAAGAGTAATACCTAAAAAAATCATTAAAAACTCAATAAAATACTTTTTGATTTTGTCCACAAATTATTTTTAAATTCAAAAAACTATTATTATCGTTTATTTTTCTAAAAAAGTACAGGATAATAAAATTTCCTTCTAAATTTATTAAATATTAGTTTTTGAAATATAATATTTAGTCTATTTAATTTATGATTACAAAAAAAAATATTTACATTTTAATTTTTCTCCTACTAACCTCCTATTTTTTATCATGCAGTAAAACTACCTATAAAAAAGCATCCACTATTGTGGAAGATAATTGTCTGTCCATTTCAAATATAATGGTTGTAAAAAATTACGACAGTATATGGGAAATAAGAAATGAGGAAGAGGAACATTTATTCTACTTTCCAAATTTTGAAGAAGCTGAAAAAACAAAAATTGTATTAGAACACTATCAAACAAAATTCATTTGCAAATGTGGAGAAGGTTTTTATACAAACTCTATCGGTGAAGAAAACCCAAATTCACTTATCATGCAATACCAATTGTCTTATGATAGTTCTGGGATTGGAAATAATGAAATAAATAGCTATAGTAACTTCTCAGAAGATTGCCTACCATTTGATCCAGAGAAATTAGTTGCTAAAAGATCTCTAGATGGAAATTGGTATTTAATAGAAAAACCAGGACATTCTATGTTTGGATTTGGAAAGAACGAAGAAGAATGTGTAAAAGCCCTTAGTGTAATTAAAAAATATGGTTTTAATCAGTCTTGTTTTGTTGGTAGA
>CAYREL010000120.1:0-4012 GCA_964423275.1 uncultured Flavobacteriales bacterium
TTTTTTTTGTCTAATAAATTAAGCCAATTCCCATCTTTATCAACTGATTTTGTAGAAAAATGTCCACCCATTTGCCTACCAGCTGAGTTTGGTTCTTTTTCCAAATCTGTGTGTGCATAGAGCCCTGCAAAAAATTCTTGAACACTAAGTTCCCCGATTGCCATCATGAATGTTTGATCTCTGTAATAACCAGATCTAAAATCTCCATTGTTAAAAAATTTGGACATTACTAGTTGTGCTAATTCTTTTCCATCTCCAAAAATTCCAAATTTCGCCTTTCCTGTAAGAACTTCTTTTCTTCCAAGCAAAGAGGCCTCTCTACTCATACAAATTATACGATAGTCGTTGAGGACTTGATTAATAAACTGTTCTTTATTTAAATCTATACTGTTAATAGTAGTATTATTTGGCATTCAGATTTTTAGAATTTTTACAAAAATAACACTATTAAACAATTAAAAAAGTTGCATATTAAATTTATGATTTTAAAAGCGTAGATTCTACACATAAAAAACAAGATTGTTACAATAAGAATAAAAATAATATAAATCTTAAATACCTTATTTATGAGAAATTAGATTTTGTATATTTGAATAAAGAATTATAAAATGAAATTATTAGAAGGTAAAACTGCAATTATTACTGGTGGAAGTAGAGGAATTGGCAAAGGAATAGCTTTGGTTTTTGCTCAGCATGGTGCAAATGTTGCTTTTACATATAGATCTTCTGTAGAATCTGCTATTTCTTTAGAAAAAGAATTAAGTAATTATGGAGTAAAAGTAAAGAGTTATCAAAGTAATGCTGCTGACCATAAAGAATCACAAGATTTGGTTGAAAATGTCTTAACAGATTTTGGATCTATTGATATTTTAGTAAACAATGCAGGAATTACTAAGGATAATTTATTAATGAGAATGGGTGAAGAAGATTTTGATAAGGTTATCGAAGTGAATCTAAAGTCTGTTTTTAATATGACCAAAGCTGTACAAAGAACAATGCTCAAACAACGAAAAGGTTCCATTATTAATATGAGTTCAGTTGTTGGAGTAAAAGGAAATGCTGGTCAATCAAATTATGCTGCTTCTAAGGCTGGAATTATTGGATTTTCCAAATCTGTTGCCCTCGAGTTAGGATCTAGAAATATTAGAAGTAATGTAATTGCTCCAGGTTTTATTGAAACTGAAATGACTGCAAAGCTAGATGAGAAAACTGTAGATGTTTGGAGAAATGCAATTCCACTTAAAAGAGGCGGTTCACCAGAAGATATTGCCAATGCTTGTGTTTTCTTGGCAAGCGATCTAAGTGCTTATATAACTGGTCAGACTTTGAATGTTGATGGTGGCATGTTAACCTAACTTACTGTAGTTGAGTACAATTATTTTTGATTTCCCTATTTATCTAATTTTTATTTTTTCTGCAATAGGATTTGCACTTACTTTTTTACTGTACAACAAAGAAAGAAAACAGAACTATTTATCCTCAAAAACTCTTTTAATCTTATTTTTTTTAAGATGGAGTACCTTTATTTTATTAAGTATTTTTCTTTTAAGACCTAAGATTATAAAATCAGAGTTGGTCGAAGAAAAA
Organism: uncultured Flavobacteriales bacterium; assembly: GCA_964423275.1. Lineage (GTDB taxonomy): Bacteria > Bacteroidota > Bacteroidia > Flavobacteriales_D > Parvicellaceae > MED-G20. The sequence continues at coordinate 1,588 of CAYREL010000120.1, forward strand.
CCAATTTTTTTGTTTGCTCAAGACAATTCAAGAAGTATTTTATCCAACGAAGATTCAATTTTTTATGAAAATTTTTATGAAGATTCAATTAAAAGTCAATTGGAAGAGTTAAGAGAGTTTTATGATTTAAGAACATGTGTATTTGGGCAAAAAATATTAAAAGACACACTATTTTCCTTTGAAGATAATTCTACCAATTTTGATCAACTATATAGTTTCATAAATACAAAATACCACGGAACTAACTTAACAGATTTAGTAATTGCTTCGGATGGGATAGTAAATATGGGTAAGGATTTACCTTATTTATCTATTTCTCCTTCAATTTCGGTAAACACAATTCTACTTGGAGATACTTTTCAATACGACGACATAAAAATTAAATCTATCAAAAATAATAAATATGCTCTTTTAGGAAATGATTTCCCTGTTGAAGTTACATTGACTGCAAATAATTCTTTTAAAAATATTAAGGTTCAATTATTTTCTGGGAAAGAAATAGTACAAGAAAAAATCTTTAAGACCTATAACAAAGGAATCAATAAAGTAACTTTTATAGACAAAGCAAATGAAAAAGGGATTAAGGATTATAAAGTTGTGATTAGTTCGGAAAAAATAGATAAAAATTTATTGAATAATTCTAAAACAACCTCTATTGAAGTAATTGATTACTCTCAAAAGATATTAATATTAAGCGCTGGTTCACATCCAGATATTGCGGCTCTTAATTGGGCACTAGAAGACCAATTGAAATCAAAAGTAACTACTTTTCAAATCGATGATTTTAATGGGGAAATTACCGACTTTGATTTGTTGATTTTTTACAAGCCAACCAGTAGTGAGGTTTTAATGAAAATTGTTGAGAAAAGTAGATTGTTGGAGATTCCATCGCTAATTGTTTCGGGTTCAGAAATAAGGTCCAAGACAGGTGAAAATATTCTTTTAGGACTAAAACAAAATAAATTTAAAGGAACCAATGAAGTAAGAGCGCATTTAAATGAAGATTTTAAGTCTTTTGCATTTGGAGAGAAATGGCAGAATATAATATCTGAATATCCCCCTCTTTCTGTCCCATTTTCGATAGATTATAATCTGGTTTCTAGTGCAAATATTTTACTTTATCAGTCTGTAAACAACTTAAAAATGCCTTATCCATTAATTTATTTTTTCAATAGTAGAAATATCAAACATGGAGTGATAATTGGTGAAGGTTTATGGAGATGGAAAATGGCTGAGTACAAGCTTAATAATAATGCCTTTATATTTAAAGATTTTATAAGAAAAATCATTCAATATTTGAAAAAAACAGATAAAAAATCTAGATTAAATTCTACAGTTCCAAAAAATAGTTTTGAAAATAATTCTCTCTATATATACACAGAGTATTACAATGAATTAATGGAGTTGGAATCTGGAGCAGATGTTGTGTTTTCTTTTCAAGATTCGTCTGGGAAAGAAAATTTCAAAAACCTGATATCCAGAGATAATTTTTACGATTTAAAACTCAGCGGATTACCAATTGGAGATTACAGCTATCAAATAATTCTAAACAATGAAAATGAAATTCTTAAAACGGAGGGTAAATTTTCAATTATACCTTCAAATATTGAAAAGTTAAATAATGTAGCCAATCCAAAAAAACTAGCTGTACTTAATCAAAATGGAGGAAGTTATAAGTTTTCAGAAATTAAAAACTTATTGAATAATCTAAAGAAAGATAATAATTTAAAAATCAAGACTCATATTGAACAAAAGCAACAAGATTTAATTAATTACAAATGGCTTCTTTTGCTCTTAATATTGCCATTTATAGAATGGTTTTTAAGGAAGAATAAAGGTCTTTTATGATTTATTATGATTTAGTACAAATCCTGATCTAGTTCTTCAAAACCTCCGAAATCATCTTCCTCTGGTTCATTTAGAATATCATCAATTTCTGAAAGTTTATTTTCATCTTCCGTACTAAGTGTATCATTACTTTTTTTAGCTTCATATTCACCCAATTTATGAAGCAGCTTTAGATTTTCATCGCTCTCTAAATCACTTTCTTTTAAAATCTCTATGTAAAATATATTCATATTAAGAAAGTCATTTACATATAAGAATTTAAATTTCTTTCCTTGGAATACTTCATTTATGGTGATAGATTCCATGAATTTAACCGTTTGATCATCTCCAATATTCATATTCATTAAAGTAATTTCTTCTCCTTTATCCCAATCGTCGTTACTATAGAAAAAAGAAGACATTTCTAATTTGTCAAGGTGAAAATTCTCTACTAAAAAATCATGTATTGTCAAGAAATTATTTTCCTTATGAATTCTTAAGTCTGCAAATATATCCTCTTGAGTATCTGCTACTATTCTTATATCTAATGAGTTATTTTTCAATTATTCCAATTTCTTTAGCCTTAATAAGCAAATAG
>CAYREL010000121.1:0-3994 GCA_964423275.1 uncultured Flavobacteriales bacterium
CACCAAAATCAAAAACAACAATTTTCATGTCTTTACCAGACTTATCCATTCCGTAAGCTAAAGCAGCAGCAGTAGGTTCATTAATAATTCTTTCTACCTTAAGGCCAGCAATTTCGCCAGCTTCTTTTGTTGCTTGTCTTTGTGCATCATTAAAGTAGGCTGGGACTGTTATTACAGCTCCAGAAACTTCTTGACCAATAAAATCCTCTGCAGTTTTTTTCATTTTTTGCAAAATCATTGCAGATATTTCTTGAGGAGAATATTTTCTATCTTCTATATTAACTCTAGGAGTATTGTTGTCTCCTTTAACTACTTTATAAGGAACTCTTTTAACTTCTTTGGTTACTTCGTCAAATCTGTTACCCATAAATCTTTTGATAGAGTAAACTGTATTTTGAGGATTGGTGATAGCTTGTCGCTTTGCAGGGTCTCCTACTTTTCTTTCGCCACCTTCAACAAAAGCAACTACAGAGGGAGTTGTTCGTTTGCCTTCGCTGTTTGGGATTACAACTGGTTCGTTCCCTTCCATTACACTAACACAAGAGTTGGTAGTTCCTAAATCAATGCCTATAATTTTTGCCATTTTAATAATATTTAAATTTCTTAGAAATATGCAAAGTATATGCCATCGATAAATTCATTAGAAATTATGGAATTTTGGCAGAAATCAAGTAATCAAACTGACAAATAAACTGACATAAAGACAGTATTATCTGTTTTTTAGCCAATTAGTAGCAGAGGATGGAAGAAAAGAAATAGAGATTTTATCCATTTTATTCAATTGAAAAATTGCAGCTAATCCAACTTTATTTGAATTATTTTCAACAACCGTTGATTTATAATCTTCCATGTATAAATTAACAAATCCAGTATCGAAATTTCCCGATCTAAAATCGGAATGGTTGAGAGCATATTTACAAAAGGAAAGAGTAGTTTTTATTCCATATATAGTGTAGTGATTAATTGCATTTATCATTTTTTCAATAGCTTCTTTTCTGTTATCTGCATGGACAATTAATTTTGAAATCATTGGGTCATAATATATAGAAACTTCAGATCCTTCTTTAGTACAATCGTCTACTCTAACCCCATTTCCTTGGGGGATTTCATAGAGTTCAATAGTACCTGTATCAGGCATGAAATTATTAAATGGATCTTCTGCACACACTCTTATTTCAATAGCATGCCCATTTATTTTCAAATCCTTTTGAGAAATTGTTAATTTTTTCCCATTAGCAATATTAATTTGTTCTTCTACCAAGTCAAGTCCTGTAATCATTTCTGTTACAGGATGTTCAACTTGTAAACGAGTATTCATTTCTAGAAAATAAAAAGAGTTGTTTGCAAAGATAAATTCTACTGTTCCTGCTCCATGATAATTGCAAGACCGAGCTACATCACAAGCAGCTTTTCCCATAATTGCTCTTAATTCCTTCGTAACAGCAGCCGAAGGAGCTTCTTCCACTATTTTCTGATGCCTTCTTTGGATAGAACAATCTCTCTCAAAGAGGTGAACAATATTTCCATGTTGATCTGCTAATATTTGAATTTCAATATGCCTAGGTTTTGAAAGATATTTTTCAATAAAAACAGCTCCATTTCCAAAAGAATTTTCTGCCTCACTAACTGCTCGTTTCATCTGCTGTTTAAAATCCTTTTTTTCATGAACTATTCTCATTCCTTTTCCACCCCCTCCAGCAGAGGCTTTAATTAAAACAGGAAATCCTATTTTTTCAGCAGCAAGCATTGCTTTATCTACATTCTTAATCTCTTCGTTTAACCCAGGGACTAAAGGAATATCAAATTTAGAAACTGTTTTTTTCGCAGATAATTTATCTCCCATTATCTCTATAGATTTTGGAGAAGGGCCAATAAAAATCATTCCGGCTTTAATTACCTTTTCTGCAAACAATGCATTTTCAGATAAAAAACCATAACCTGGATGAATAGCATCCACCTTCATTTCTAAAGATTTATTTATAATTAAATCTTGGTTCAAATAACTTTTATTTGAGGGTGCAGGGCCAATTAAAATTTGCTCATCAACAAAATCTAATAATGGGGAGTCTTTGTCAGCTTCAGAAAATATCCCAACTGTTTTAATACCCATTTTCATACAACTCTTAACCACTCTAAGAGCTATTTCTCCTCTATTGGCAATAAGTATCTTTTTAATTTCTTTCATTAGAAGCAATATATGTATTCATTAATAGAGAAGCTATGGTCATTGGTCCTACTCCACCTGGAACTGGTGTTATATAAGAACACTTTTGGGAAACTTCACTAAAATTTACATCTCCTATTAATCTAAATCCATTTTTTTTCGATGAATCCTCTATTCTATGAATACCAACATCAATAACTACCGCATTTGGCTTAACCATATTTGAATTTACAAACTCAGGAATTCCAATTGCAACAATCAAAATATCTGCTTGTTTGCATATTTGCTCTAAGTTTTTCGTCCTACTATGTGCAAGAGTTACTGTAGAATTTCCAGGATTACTTTTTCTAGACATTAAAATACTCATTGGAGTCCCTACGATATTACTTCTGCCTACAACAACAGTATTTTTACCTTCAGTTGGTATTTCGTATCTCTTCAATAATTCCATAACACCATTGGGAGTTGCAGGTAAAAAAGTAGGCAATCCAAGAGCCATTTTTCCTACATTTTCAGGATGAAAACCATCTACGTCTTTTTTTGGAGATATAGCAAGAGTAATTTTATGGTCATCCATATGATTTGGAAGAGGCAATTGAACTATAAAGCCATCTACAGAATCGTCTTCATTTAATTTTTTTATGACTTTAAGAAGTTCTATCTCACTTGTATCTGAACTAAGATGGTGTAAGGTAGATTTAAAACCAATTCTTTCACATGCTTTGACTTTAGCATTTACATAGGTTCTACTAGCACCATCGTCCCCAACTAATACTGCTGCTAAATGTGGAGGATTCACCCCATTTGCAAGAAGTGACTTTACTTTTACAGACAATTCGTTTTGAATTTCTAATGAGGTTTTTTTTCCGTCTAATAATTCCATAAGCTACATAGGCATTTTACCACCCATTTTTTTAAACTGTTTCATCATATTCATCATATTCTGTTTGTTACTCATGAGTTTCATCATTTTTTTTGTTTGATTAAATTGCTTCATAAGCTTATTCACCTCGTTAACATCATTACCACTTCCCATAGCAATTCTTTTTTTTCTTTGCATATTAATAGAGTCGGGGAATTCTCTTTCCTTGGGTGTCATTGAATCTATCATTGCTAAAATTGGTGAAAATGAATTTTCATCTACTTCGCTTCCTTTCATGGCTTTCTTCATTCCGGGAATCATACCGGCAATATCCTTTACACCACCCATTTTTTTAATTTGGCCTATTTGGTCTCTAAAATCATTAAAGTCAAATTGGTTTTTCTTAATCTTTTTGTGCAACTTCTTTGCGGACTCTTCATCAAACTGTTCCTGGGCTCTTTCTACTAAAGAAACCACATCTCCCATCCCCAAAATTCTATCGGCCATTCTATCTGGATGGAAAACATCTATGGCATCCATTTTTTCACCAGTTCCAATGAATTTAATGGGTTTATTAACTATAGATTTTATCGATAATGCAGCACCTCCTCTAGTATCTCCATCTAACTTGGTTAAAATAACTCCGTCAAAATCTACTTTTTCGTTGAAAGACTTGGCAGTATTTACTGCATCTTGCCCAGTCATTGAGTCCACAACAAATAAAGTTTCAGTTGGATTAATTATCTTTTTCAAATCAGAAATCTCTTTCATCATATCCTCATCCACAGCCAATCTACCAGCAGTATCTATAATAACAACATTAAAACCATTGTCTTTAGCATGTTTAACACCCATTTTAGCAATCTGTAATGGACTTTTCTCCTCTTTATTAGAAAATACTTCTACCCCTATACCTTCACCAACTATATGCAATTGATCAATAGCTGCAGGTCTGTAAACATCACAAG
>CAYREL010000122.1:0-3965 GCA_964423275.1 uncultured Flavobacteriales bacterium
AGGATTTTTTATTGGTGTATAAATCGCTGTGTTTTAGTGTGGTATGAATCAAAAACTTTTATAAAATAAACCCCATTACTTAGCATAGAAATATCGATTGAGTTTTGGTTATTTAGTTTAGATAGATTTCGTTTTTCCTGATAAACAAGTTTGCCAAAACTGTCAAATATTTCAAAGTGAACATCATCTACAAAGCCACTGGTCTGAATATTTAGCTCATTGTGGGCAGGGTTTGGATAACATTTAAAATTAAACATACTACTATTTTCTTCTATGGAAAGACCGTAACCTACCGTAAAGTAATGGATAATATTCTTTCCAAAATCAGACTCAAAGCCAGCCAGTGGCGCTCCAGTTGTTTTTCTTATTTGAAAGAATCCAGACCCGTCATTGTTGGCAAAGAAATCTAATCCATCTTCTCCTGTATCGTCCAATTCAAGCTGGTAACAACCAGTGGCTAAGTTAACAGTATCTTTATGTAAAGTATTGCTTTGAAAATTAGTCTTTGAAAAGACAATATTCCCATTTACATCTCTAATGTAAAGTTTGGTTTCATTAGCTGCTAAGTTGGTTCTAGTCCAAAGAACTATACCTTCTGGATATACAGGGGGAACATCAAAAGTAGTGTGATAATGGTTGTTTTCTAGGCATTCATCGGCTATTCCGTTTACTTGCATAACTTCCACATGAAAATCCTTACAAAACCGGGCATAGTCCCAAAATGATTGACTAGGAATTGGTAATTCTACTTCAATTTCTTGGTCAAATGCTAACTGACCTGTCCAAGATAAAGTTTCATGAGGCCCTCCACAAATCCAATAATCTATTTGAGCGGAAACTAAGTCCTGCTGCCCTGTATTTTTTAATAAAATTCGAGGTTGGTCACATATCGGATTAATTCTAGTATGGAATTCCCAGTCGTTAGGAGCTAACACATCTGTTATCCCAGCATCGTTTTGAAAATTAAAGTCTCCATAGGAAACCAACTGTACAGTTGTTCGATAATTTCCTTCCATTCCTCCGCTGGTAACTTCCATTCCATAATCAATATTTACCGAAGTATCTCCCGAAGAAATAAATGGCGTGATTTCATGGTCGTAAGTGGTTCCAAAAGTTCCTGGACACCACCCTGCCCTATCGTAAAGCCATGTTCCTCCTTGAGCCATTACTGGATTGTCAGAACATTCTTTCCAGTTTAGCCACTCAAAATGTTTGGTCCCGTTTACTTTTAAATGGTGGTATTTAGGGCAAAATTCTGCGCAATTTTGAAATCCTCCAAACCAATGTCCAGTGGTTCTTGTTTTTGCTTTAAAATTACTTGCTGAAGCAAGCAAAGGAACATCTACTGGGGGCATAGATACATCGTTGGCAATATTAGCATGTCCATAATCTCCTCTCCAAATGGTTTTAAAATCTAATACATCTCTTGGTGGTGTTCCATGAATAAATAAAAATTTAAGATCGATTAGTTCTTGCTGGTTGCCTGCAGAAATTTCTAAAGTGTCTTTAAATAATGGCAAATAATCTGTAACATCGTAAACCCATCTAAATCCAAATTGACCCAAACTTAGTCCTATCCCATAAGGAGTTACATAATTTTGAATTTGATGAATATCTTGCTTGTATTGGTTGTTTAGCTGGTGGTCTATTCCAAAATCTAAAGAGTCTATTTTATTTCCGCTTGGGTCAAAAGTATAACCCCAACCACTTTCATATCCATAAATGGTATCCACTAAAGTTTTAGAAATTCCTGTAACATTCATATCCACATAGGGAAGTGTTTCAACAATACTAACTGGTGAATAATAATTGGTGTCCAAAAAAAGTGCAGAATCTAAATGACTATTGTAAGTTCCTTTATAAAAAGTGAATTTTGGTCGATTGGAAGTAGTAGAAAGGTCAAATCCTCTCAAAGATAAATCAGCGTCTTCCCATTTTGGCAGCCCCAATAATGTGCCATTTCTAGCATTTCCACTGTAGTCATTAGCCACAAATCCAGATTCTTCGTCAAAATTATAAGCTGCCTGAAGATTGAAATAAAAAGGATGGCTACTATCTATAGTTTTATTCATCCATGACTTAATAGTAATATTGTCCAATGCCTTGTTCCAAACTCTAAATTCATCTATTTTACCATCGTAAACCCCGTTGAAATTTGCTGCTGCATTTCCCCCTATTCTAAACTTTACTATTCCTGCCATAGATCTAGTTTTGGAAGTTCCACTCATAAAAAGCTCTCCATTTAAAAAAGCTTTCATTTCTCCATTATTTATGTCCTTGGTAAACGCCCAGTGGTTCCATTTGCCGGAAAAATCATTAATATTTGCCAATTCGTGGATTCTGTCATAAGATCCCGTACCATTATTTCCAGCATCCCAATAAACTCTACTGTTGCTCCAAGGCAAATGACAATTTATTACTCGGTATCCATTAACATCTCTTCCTTCAAAAATATAGGAATTAAAAGGCATTAAATTTTCATCTCCATAACACCAAAAGGAAATGGTAACTGCGCTATCTACATTTGCAAATACAGATGAGGGAATATCTACAATGTCATCGTCTTTAAAATCTAGATGGCCATTGTGGCCTTGTACAATACCTATATTCAACCCTGTACTATCCGATGCAGTTGTATAATTCGTATTGGTAGAATTTGATGAGAAAACAAAGTCTACAACAATATTACTTGTTCCATTCCAGGGAAAAGGTTGTAGGAAATTATATGTTGTTGTTCCTGATGGATGATGGTTAATAGAATTGTTGTAAACCGTAGAAAAATTATCTACTTCAAAGGTAGAATCGGTAAGCTCTAAGAGCATTGTTTGCTTCATTCTAATAGTTAGATTTTTTAAACTCTCGCCTTGGTTTTGAAAATTAATTGCCATTCTTGAAATATCTCCTGCAAACAACCCTTGGTTTTGAAGATCAGAGGCAAGAATTAAGTATTGTGTTTTACCAGATTTCTGAGTGGTATTAAGAAGCTCTGTAGTGTTGTATAGTCCAGTGCCAATGGTAAAGCTGTTTTGGGAAATGGTGGAATTTATAGTGAGATTATAGGAAAAGTTTTGTTGGACATCATACTTTGGCTGGTCATTGTATTGTATGGTTTCTGGATTGGCATTTCTATAATAATAGTAGGGGCTATTTACATTTTGGTGATTGTAGAGTCTTGTGTAGGTAGTGTAATCCCATTCTCCACATGCATAATTATCTTGCGTAGTAGCAGCATCGCATTTTAATGTATAATACATCAAAACCTTGTGGTATTCGTTAGTGTCAGAAGGAAAAATATACCACCCTTTTCGCTTGGTGATATCGTTAAAATCTAAGGTTTCAATAATGGTAGTATCTCCTGGGGTTTGGCCATTGAATTGTAAAAAAGAAATAATTAAAAATATAAAAAATGGTAAGCTCTTCATGGTGGATAATTTTGAAATAAAAAATAAAAATAGTCAATAATAATTAGGAATTTAGATTGAAACACCTAAATAAATATGGTTTTTGTTTAAATTTTTCGTTTATTTGTTAAACAAAATATTTAACTATGAACTCTCTTAATGAATTAAAAGTTCCAAATGTTCAATGCACACAGTATTTAATTGATGGAAAAATCACTAACTGGACAGGGCCGAGCGCGGAAGTATTTTCTAATATTTATTTATCCGAAAATAAAGAAGGTGAAGTAGGGCCAACCCTAATTGGTAATGTTCCTGACCTAGACGAAGATGTTTCTATACAAGCTTTGGACGCAGCGGTAAATGCATTTTCTAGAGGCCAAGGAAAATGGCCAACGATGAAAGTGAAAGAGAGAATCTCATGTATGGAAACATTTGTGAAAATAATGGCTACTAAAAGAGAAGAGATTGTAGAGCTTCTAATGTGGGAGATTGGTAAAAACACAACAGACGCAGCAAAAGAATTTGATAGAACTGTAGAGTATATTTACGATACTATTGAAGCTT
>CAYREL010000123.1:0-3959 GCA_964423275.1 uncultured Flavobacteriales bacterium
TACTTAATTGTAGTTGGAGGTTGGCTATTCATGACTCTTTTTGGTTGTCTACCCTATTTAGTATCTGGGAGTATTCCAGATTTGACCAACGCTTTTTTTGAGACAATGTCTGGTTTTACCACCACAGGCTCCACCATATTAGACGACATAGAATCTCTACCAAAAAGCATTCTTTTTTGGAGAAGTATGACTCAGTGGATTGGAGGAATGGGTATTATTGTTTTAACCATTGCTATTTTACCACTTTTAGGGATTGGAGGAATGGAATTATTTATTGCCGAAGCACCTGGTCCTAGTAAAGACAAAATTCATCCTAGAATCAAAGAAACAGCCAAAAGGCTTTGGATTATTTATTTTGGGTTAACAATGTTAGAAACTATTATTTTAATGGTTATTGGATTAGATTTTTTTGATGCAGTAAATCATTCATTAACTACCACTTCAACAGGTGGTTTTTCTACCAAACAAGCTTCAATAGCAGCTTTTCAAAATCCATGGGTAGAAGCTATTATTGTAATATTTATGCTTTTGGCTGGCACTAACTTTACTTTAATATATTTTGGATTAAAAATGAGATTTAATAAAATTCTTAAAAATGACGAATTTAAATGGTACGTAACTTCCATTTTTCTTGTTGTAATTACCCTCACCATATACCATTCTTTTTCTAATAATATTACCTTATTAAAATCATTTAGAGAGATATGCTTTCAAGTAGTTTCCATAATTACTACTACTGGTTACTCTACAGCCGATTATACCATATGGGGTTCTTTTATGTCATTTATTTTCTTTTTGTTTCTTTTCTCAGGAGCTTCTGCAGGAAGTACAAGTGGAGGAATAAAAATTGTAAGAATTATATTACTAATTAAAAATGGATTACTTGAATTTAAAAGAAGATTACATCCAAAAGCAGTGATTCCAGTAATTCTAAATGGTTCTTCTATATCTAACCAAGTAACATATAACCTTCTTGCATTTATCTTTTTATACCTCTTTGTTTTTGCAATAGGCTCTATTTTTCTTGCTGCTTTAGGTATAGATATTATTACCTCTATCAGTGCTGTAGCCTCCGCCGTTGGTAATGTTGGTCCTGGAATTGGTAAAGTTGGTCCCTCCTATTCATTTAATGAGATTCCCAATATTGGAAAATGGATTTTATCCTTATTAATGCTTATGGGGAGATTAGAATTATTTACAGTTTGTCTATTATTTACCCCTTATTTTTGGAAAAGAATTTAAATGGAATTAAAATTAAAATACGAAACTCCCATAGAATGGGCACAACAAGCAGTAACAGATATAGATTCGTTTCTACAAGATCATGCAGATGCAGAGAGAAAAGTAGCAAACATGTGTTTGTCTCTAATCGCAAAATATCCAAATAGAGCAGAAATTATAGATGAATTAATTCAAATATCTGTTGAAGAATTATTGCACTTTAAACAAGTTTATGAACTAATAAGATATAGAGGAAATGAACTAAATGGTATTTTTCAAAAAGATCCATATATGAAAGGGATTATGCCAATTATTCGTTCGGGATCTGACGAACTTTTTATGGATAGACTAATAATTGCTTCTGTAGCTGAGTTAAGAGGTTCTGAAAGGTTTAAGCTTATTGGTGAAGTTATAGAAGATCCTAAAATTTCAAAGTTTTACACCAACCTACATATTCAAGAGTTATTACATATAGATTCTTTTATTAAAATGGCTAAATGTTATTTTGACCATGATATAGTAGACCAGCGAACAGAAGAAATTCTAACCAAAGAAGCTGAAGTTTCAAAAAATCTTCCGTGGCGATCAGCAATTCACTAAGTAGATTTGATATTTTGTAGTTTTTAATTAAATTTATGGCAATGGATATTTCATTTGCCAACATTAGTAAACTCAATAATCTAAAACCGAAAAAAGGAAGGCTTTTATTGGCTGAACCTTTTATGAACGATGACCACTTTTCAAGATCTGTTATATATATGTGTGAACATAATAAAGAGGGATCTTACGGCTTCATATTAAATAACAAACTAAATATTAAATTGGACGAAATAATCCCTGACATAGAAATACCCAATGTAAATGTCTATTATGGTGGCCCAGTTCATTCTAGTAATCTATTTTTTTTACATCAATTAGGAGACATTATTGAAAGTTCAGTTAAAATAAGCGATAATATTTGGACATCAGGAGACTTCAATCAAATTATAGAGTTTATGAATATGGGTATTTTAGATATTAACAAAATAAAATTCTTTCTTGGTTATGCAGGCTGGAGCAACAACCAACTAGCAACAGAATTTGACTCCAACTCATGGATTGCGATTGACTTAAACAAAGAAAATATATTTTCTAAAAATGAAGATCTTTGGAAAGAAGTATTATTAAATAGAGGAGGGAAATTAAAAGCTATTGCCAATTTCCCAGCTAATCCTACAGATAACTAGATAAATTTTTATTTACGTTTTCTATAATTTTCTTAGAAATTGAGTTGTAAAATCTTTTTTTCTGGTAGCCTCCTACCCATCTTATTCCACTAATAACATTAGATAAAAATATTTCTCTTGACATTTCTAAATCCTCCTTGTAGACATTTGATTCTTCTACGTGTATCCCCAAATCTTTAGCAGCTCTAATAACTTCTGTTCTCATCACTCCTTGAATACAACCACTATTTAATGTTGGAGTTAGCAAGACTTCATCTTTGAATAAAAATATATTTGAATTTGAAGATTCGATAATTTCACTTTTTTCATTAACAATAAATAAATCGTCCAAGTTGTTTTCTGATGCAGTTACAGCTGCAAGAACATAAAGCAATGAATTGGATGTTTTAAAAAAAGAAAGTTGATTAGCAGTCTTTGAATATTCATTGTAGACATCTACTAAATAACCTTTTTTGTTAAGTTGATAAATGTTGTCTTCCAAATCTGTAGCTTCAATTATAAAGTTCATTTGATTGGTCTCTGGTTTATAAGTTCCCAATCCTGCTCTAAAAATATAAACCTTAACCTTTCCTCCATGTTTTATGTTTTTATAAAGTAAAAGCTCGTTTATATATCTCTTTAAAGAGTTTAGATTGAAGGAATAATTTTGTTTGATTTTTAAAACCTCGAGTCCACTTGAAATCCTATTGAAATGGGCATCTAAAAAAATACTCTCCCCATTAATAACTCTTATAGTTTCAAATAATCCGTCGCCAAAGTTAAAACCTCTTTTAAGTTGATTAAAGCTGATTGAATCCCCATCTGTTATTTGTCCGTTTAAATTAATTGGGTTGAGCATTTTTTCTAAAAGTTTTGAAAATAATAAATTATCTTTTGAAAAAAGAGCATTAGATTATTATAATCGTAAGCATTAATAAAAATAATTCCAAAAATAGAACCACTGATATGTGCATCATGTGCAATATTGGAATATTGTTTTTTACTCAAATAATGTTCTGCAAAAAGATACAAGATTCCAAATAAAAATCCTGGGAGAAATAAACCTGGAATTAATATCAAACCAAGCTCTCTAAGAGGGTAAATTACTATATATGCAAATACGATGGCTGAAACTGCACCTGAGGCACCTAAACTAGTATAATTTGGATTGTTTTTATGCTTGAATATGGACGGAAGGGTTGCAAAAACAATTCCGAGTAGATAAAAAGAAATATAGTAGACCCATCCAATTTCAGAAGAGCTTAGGAAATAAGATTCTAAAGAAGGACCAAAAATATATAATACATACATATTGAAAAATAGATGTAAAAAATCTGCATGAATAAATCCGTGAGTCAATAAAATCCACCATTTTTTATTATTAGAGTAATCATAAGGAGAAAACAATAAATCATTTTTTAAAGAATTGTTATTGAACGAAATAAATGAAACTACACAAGTGATAATGATGATAATTGTTGTATTACTAAATAGCATAAAATTTTAAACTTTGGTTGCTCTAAGCATTTCTCT
>CAYREL010000124.1:0-3939 GCA_964423275.1 uncultured Flavobacteriales bacterium
ACTATTATCGAGATGACGATTATGACCAAGAAGAATTAAGTATAAGAGACAGGTATAAAAACTATAACAGCCCGGAAGGAAATTCACCAACATCTGAAATGTCTGATACTATGAATGCAGATCGGTATCCAACTTCTGCTTCTACCCTTCCCAATGTTGAAGATATTAACTTGGATAATAACCTAAGTGAATCTGAGAGCTATTTTCAATATAAAATTGACTTCAAGCCCAATAAAATGGAAGTAGGTAAAAACTTTGTTACCGATAAGGTTCTTTACATTGATCCAGATACTCAAAAAGAAGTTTATTGGTACCAATTTAGAGTTCCGGTTACCTCATTTTCAAAAAGAGTAAATGATATTCAGGATTTTAGATCTATAAGATTTATCAGAATGTTTCTCCATGGATGGAATGAAAATGTAACTCTACGATTTGCAAGACTGGAGCTTATTAGGGGTGAATGGAGAAGATATTTGGGTAGTTTATTGTCTAATGGAGAATTCATTCAGAATGAAGAAGCCAATACTTTTTTTAATGTTAGTGCAGTTAACTTAGAAGACAATGGAACTAGAGACCCAATCAATTACGTTCTGCCAGAAGGAATTATAAGAGAAACTAATTATCAAACTGCAAATTTAGCACAGCAGAATGAGCAGAGTTTGGTTTTAGATGTTTGTGGCTTGAAAGACGGTGACTCAAGAGCAATTTATAGAAACGTAAATTTAGATATTAGAAATTATAATAAAATTCAAATGTTTGTTCATGGAGAATCCAATGCGGGATCAGATCCCATTAACGACAATGAAGCTACAGTTTTTATGAGGCTGGGAACAGATTTTGTCTCCAATTATTATGAATATGAAATGCCAATTAAAGTGTCTCCATGGGGAAATAATGCTGCAAGTTCTGTATGGCCAGATGAAAACAATATGACAGTTAATTTAAATCATTTAAAAGATTTAAAAAAGAATAGAAACTTTACTGAATCTAGCAATTTTGAAAGATTTACAAGATCTGATCCCGATAATCCCAGCTCTAATATTACAGTAGTTGGAAATCCCAATTTACAAGGTTTAAAAACAATAATGATTGGGGTAAGAAATCCTAAAAGCAATGATCCAAATAACCAATGGAAACCGGACGATGGCTTAGAAAAATGTCTAGAAGTTTGGGTGAATGAGTTAAGGCTTAGTGATTTTAATGAAAATGGTGGTTGGGCTGCAATAGGAAGAATGACTGCAAATTTAGCGGATTTTGCAGATATCGCTGTTTCAGGAAACTATTCAACACCAGGTTTTGGAAGCATAGAAAAAAGTGTTAGTGAAAGACAACAAGAATTTATATATGGAATGGATGCCTCAAGCACTATAAACTTGGACAAATTTTTTGGAGATCAATCAGGAATAAATTTACCTATGTATGTAGGTTACTCAAGAAATGTTATAAAACCTCTTTACGATCCATTAAGTCCTGATCTTTTGTTTGAAAAAGGGGCTAATGAAGAAGAAATTTTTTGGAATGACAGATTTTACAATGGAATTGATTTAACTGAAAGAAAGTCAATTAATTTTACCAATATTAAGTTTGACAACAAGAAAAAAAGTAGGCCATCAAAAAAAGACCCTCCAAAAAAACTTAATTCAAAACCGTCCTCAAGCGAAGAAGTACAAGAAAAGGAAGAGGGGCCAGCTAAAGGAAAAGAAAAAAAGATTAAAAAAAGCACCAATAAAATAGCCCTGCCATGGGATATTTCAAATTTCAGTTTAAACTATTCTTTTACTGAGTTATCCCATAGAGATATCAACATACGTCAAGACTTACAAAGAAACTATCTTGGATCAGTAAATTATTTATACAATAGTAAAGTAAAACCGTTCGAACCTTTCAAGAAAAATTCATTTATTAGAAAGTCAAAGTGGCTAAGATTTGTAAGAGATTTTAATATTTACTTACTCCCAAAACAAATCGCGGTTAGATCTAATATGAATAGAACTTACAACATCTTTTCTACTAGATATAATTTTCCTGGTGGAGAAAATTTTGAAGTTCCACAATTTGGAAAACAGTTTAATTGGGATAGGAATTATGATTTTAAATACGACATCACTAAGAATTTAAAGTTTGATTTACAAGCAACTAATGGTGCATTTGTCAGAGAAACACCAGGAAAAATTGATTATGGAATATTTGGTTACGAGGACGAGTTAGACCAAGAACTAGTCAATAATAGTCTACGAACCTTTGGGGAGAATATGAACTACAATCATATTGGCAATATATCTTTTAAATGGCCTTTTAAGAAATTTCCTTTAACAGACTGGATATCCTTAACCACAAGATATACTGGGAATTTTGACTGGACTAGAGCTCCTCTTGCCTTAGATAATGACACACTTTCAGTAGGAAATATTATTCAAAATTCTAGAGTAATTGCATGGTCTGGCAAATTAAATTTTATAACACTTTACAATAAAGTTCCTTACCTAAAGAAAGTAAATAAAAAATATGGCAACTCAAGGATGTCAAGAGCAAGAAGCAATACCACAAAGGGAGGCTCTAAACCCAAACCAACTGGTGAGAAGGGGGAAAAACAAAAAAAAGAGAAGGTAAAAGAAACCAAGATATTGGATCAGTTTGCTAGAGTTTTAATGTCTGTAAAGAGTGTGAATGCAACCTTTAACACCAATGATGGAATTATGCTTCCTGGCTATGCCAATAAGACCAGTATTTTAGGGATGGACGATAATTGGATCGCTCCCGGTATGGAATTTATTGCTGGAGGATACCAAGAAAGAGATATGTTGGGGAATAAAACTAATTTCATTTTTGCAAATCACGCAGCTGAAAATAATTGGTTAGTAGATACTAATAATTATCAATACATAAGTACTCAATATGCAGTTAACCATACAGAAAACATGACTTTTAAAGCATCTATAAAACCAATTAAAAGTTTAAGAATTGACCTTTCTGCAGATAGAAATCTAATGGAGAATAGAACATCTAATTTGGGAATTGGAGACAACAACTCTTTTGCACTTTTAAATAACCAGTTCAATGGTTCTTTTAGTACTTCTACCATTTCATGGAAGACGGCTTTTGGTCAAGACGTTATGAATGATACAACTTTAAATAATCAAATTTGGGAAAACTTACTTTCCTACCGTTCTGAAATATCTTCACTAATGTCACAGTCTAATCCCAATGCCTCGAACTATTTAGAAAATACTGGCTACTATTCGGGATACGATAGCACACAGCAAGACATAATAATTGGTGCTTTTATGTGTGCTTATTTGGGGGAATCACCCACTTTAAATAACATAAATCCTTTAAGTCAAAGGATTCCACTACCTAACTGGAGAGTTACTTTTGATGGGTTAGGCAAAATAAAAGCTTTTAAGAAGTACATTAAAAAGCTCTCTTTTACCCATGCTTATCGCTCCAATTTTTCTTTAGGAAATTATACTACCAATTTAAGTGGACAGTGGGATAGTGAAGGAAATGCAACTGAAACTGATATTGCAGGGAATTTCATTTCTCAAAAACAAATTATGACTATGAATATTTTGGAGCAATTTGCCCCATTATTAGGAGTTGATCTAACCCTTTCTAATAATATGTCTGTCAAATTTGAAATTAAAAAAGATAGAAATATTTCCCTTAGTCTATCCAATAATCAAATTACAGAAATTAAGGGAAGCGAAATTAAATTTGGTTCGGGATATACTTGGAGAAAATTATCTCTGCCAATTAAAATTGCTGGAAAAACATTGGATCCAAGTGATTTAAGAATGAGGCTAGACGTTGCAGTTAGAGATAATAAAACCATTATTAGAAAAATTGTAGAAAATCAAAATCAATATACAGCTGGACAAACAGCTGTAACCATACAATTTTCTGGAGACTATAATTTAACCAAACAATTAATGCTAAGGA
>CAYREL010000125.1:0-3909 GCA_964423275.1 uncultured Flavobacteriales bacterium
TAAAAATCATAATGAACAGCATCTGCTGGGTCGTAAGGAAGAACATTACCATAAGTAAAACGCATGGTTGAATTTGCATCGGAGGCCTTATTCATTCCCATTTTTTGTAAACCATCTACAAATAATCTCATTCCTTTTTTATAATCACTATCAAAGGCTGAATTAGGAGTCATTACTTTTGCTCTGTAGACATCTAAAAATTCGTTTTTTAGTTGGTATACCAAATCTTTTTCTATCATTTTAACAGAAAGTTTATCACTAGAAAGCCATATCTTAAATAGATCGTAAGATTTAAATGGACTTTTCTTGAAATAATTTGAAGCAACTTTTTGAAAGTCTCCTTTGTATTTGTCGTTTAAACTTATTAATAATTCTGGCTGAAATTCTTTCGGGACATCATTTGCATAAAGTGAAAGTACTGCTGCCAAAGTATTTTCATCAATTGTTGCATTATAATCCTTGTAAAATGATTCGGCAACCTTTAAGAAATTATCTTTTGCGTCCTCAACACCTTCCCCAGAATTAAGAGCTTTAAATAATGGTGTTCTAGGACTAAGGTTTCTTAGCATGAATAATAAAAGTTCAGAACCAACAACGGCTTCTTGAAAGTAAACTTTTGGAATAGTATATTTAGATGAGTTTTTAAGTGAGTTTTCAATTAGAGAAAGAGATTCAGAATAGGTTTTATCCAACTCATTGTTTTTATACCAAGTAGTAAAAGAATTCTCAATTTTTTGCTTTTTATCAAAAACTTTATTTTTCACTAGTTGTTCACTTTGACCAATAAAATATTTCCAATAATTACTTACTCTTGCATACTTGGAAGCGTATTGAATCCTAACTTTTTGACTTTTAGACATTTCTTGGTCCATAATGTCTAATTTAATTCCTCTTATTTTAACTCTAGCTGGTTGCTCTACATCTACAGCTTGTTGCACCCCCCAAGAAGTTAAAAATCTATCTGTACTTCCTGGATAGCCCATAATCATTGCATAATCTCCATCTTGAACACCAGCAATTGAAACTGGAAGAGAATGTTTTGGCTTTAGGGGCTTATTGTCTTGATTGAAAGATGAAGGGTTGTTTTCCTTGTCAGCATATACTCTAAACATGGTAAAATCTCCAGTATGTCTTGGCCACATCCAATTATCAGTATCTCCACCAAACTTTCCTATTGAACTAGGTGGTGCACCAACTAGTCTAACATCATTGAAAATATTATAAGTAAGCATGTAAAACAAGTTTCCATAATAAAAAGACTTAACCTGAACTGCAAAATCATCCTTATTTTTGCCTTCAGAAGCAGAAGTCTTTAAAGCACTCATGTTTTTTCTTATAATAGCATTTCTTTCACTTTCATCCATCCCATCATTAACACCTTCTAAAACTTTATCAGTAACATCGCTAATATTATTCAAAAACCAGACTCCGAAGTCTGCAGGAATTTCTTGTTCTTTAGTCATTGCCCAAAAACCATCTGTTAAATAGTCATTTTCCGTAGAGCTATTGGCTTGAATTGTTCCAAAACCACAATGGTGATTGGTCATCATTAGACCTTGATCAGATATTATTTCACCAGTACAAAACCCACCACCAAGAGCAACTATCGCATCTTTTAAACTAGAATTATTGGCATTGTAAATTTGCTCAGGAGTTAATTTAATTCCACATTCAACCATGTTTTTATAGGTTGCTTCTCCTAATAACATAGGAAGCCACATGCCTTCATCTGCTTTTACAAATAAAAAATTAATGGAAACAAAAAAAGTAAAAATTAGTTTGGTATAAAATTTCATATTTAAAATTTAATTTTGATTAAAATATTTTCTAAAAATAATAAAAATAATACAGCAAGATTATTATTTTTTTATCATTACCATCATGCCATCTCGAACTGGCATTAATACATTGCTAACTCTTCTATCAGAATGTACTTTTTCATTGAAAGTTTTTAATGCCTTAGTTTCAATGTCATTCTTAGAAGTTGGTCTTGTTACTTTACCACTCCACAATACATTATCAGCAATTATCATACCTCCTTTATTTACTCTTTCTATCACAGAGTCAAAATAATTAGAATAATTTTCTTTATCTGCATCAATGAAAACAAGATCCCAATTAAAATTCAAACCAGGAATTATCTGCAAAGCATTTCCAACCATCATTTTAATTAGGTTTTTATAAGATGATTTGTTAAAATATTTCTGCGCAAATGGTACTAGTTCTTTGTTAATCTCTATAGTATAAAGCACTCCATCATTTTGTAATCCTTCAGCCATACAAAGTGCACTATAACCTGTATAAGTCCCAATTTCAAGAATGGTTTTTGGTTGAATTGATTGAGACAACATGCTTAATATTCTGCCCTGTAAATGGCCAGAAAGCATTCTAGACTGAAGAATCTTTAAATGAGTCTGTCTATTTAGTTCTTTTAAAAGAGTAGATTCTTCCTCACTGTGTTCAAGAGCATACTGCTCTATTTCTGAATCCAAAAACTCCATCTAACTCAGTAGCTCTTTGGTGATTTTGGAAATCAAACTCCCGTCTGCTTTGCCTTTTAATAAGCCCATTGCTTTGCCCATTACTCTACCAATATCTGACATGGAAGATGCTCCTAGGGAATCTATAATATTTTTTAACTCTTTGGTTAATTCTTCTTCAGATAATTGTTTAGGCAAATAAATTTCTAAAACGTTTGCCTGTTCAATTTCCTCAGTCGCCAAATCCTCTCTTTGCTGATCTACATAAATTTGGTATGCATCCATTCTTTGCTTATGTAGCTTTGATATAATTTGCTGAGCTTGGTCGTCCGAAATATTTCCAGAAAAACCTACTTTTGTTTGTTCTAATAAAAATGCAGATTTGACAGCTCTTAACGCAGCTAATTTAACCTTATCTTTAGCGAACATTGCTGTCTTTAAATCAACAGGAATTTGATCCTCTATTTTTCCCATTTTAATCCACGTTGTCGTGTAAGAAGCTGTTGTTGTCACTTAAACCAGTTTCTTTTTCACCGCTGTCGTTGATATTCTCCCACAAAGTATACCTTGAACTAGATGGATCATCTGAATATTTTACATCCTTAAGGTCTACATTTCTTCTTTTATAAGCAGGCTCACTCTCCATCTCATTTAGACCCAATGGGGATCTTAACTTATCTGTAGCCTTTCTTATTCTTTCTAAACGTTCTTCAGAAATTGCCTTTGACTCTACTTGCTTTACTTGGTCTACTAATTTATCCTCATCATTTGCAGTCATTAAATCAGTGTCTAAAACCTGAGTGTTTTCTGATTGCTTTAAGTCAGTATCTAAGTTGGGCATTTCATCATCTTCTAATAAGAATCTTACTTTACCGTCACTTTGTTGTGTGTTTTCTTGGTAAAGGCTAGAGTTATCAGATTCTTCAGTTTCATTAGTCATTTCATTTTCCTGACTAATTTCATCATCTTCAAGAACAAATCTTTTCATTGAACTTTCAGAAGAATTTAGTTCTGGTATTTCTTCAGAACTTTCCTTTACAGTATTAGTTACTGGCTCAGTTAACTGTTCAGCTTCATTATTAATAATTTCTGGTGAATCGTCTTCTAAATTCATTATATTTTTCTTTGGAGCTTTCATAGAAAGACCAGTGTGAGGGGTTGTATTGAAGCCTGTTGCAATAATTGTAACGCATAATTTATCGCCAAGAGATTCGTCATATCCATGGCCCCAAATAACATCAGCTGTACTTCCTGCCTCTTCTTGAATATAGTCTGTTATATCAGAAATTTCATCCATTAGAACCGCTTGAGTTCCATAAGTAATGTTAAGTAAAACATATTTAGCACCATCAATATTGTTGTCATTTAGAAGTGGAGAATTCAATGCATTTTCAACACATTTTATTGCTCTATTTTCTCCTTCTGCTTC
>CAYREL010000126.1:0-2298 GCA_964423275.1 uncultured Flavobacteriales bacterium
CCATTTAATTTTTTCTTAACCACATCGAAAGGAAGATTTGGAAAATTTAATCTTAATTTAATTAAGAAATTTTTTTTATCTTTTACTAATTTTGGATCTATGGCCGCATGAAAAGTATTAATATTTCTTGAAATTATTATACCATTTCTATCGACTATATCTCTTCGAAGTAAAGAAAATTTTGATTTTTGTTTCTCTAAATTAAAAATATCTTTTTTGTCTAGAGATATGTGTGTGATTTTTATGGAAAAAATTAATATCAAAGAGAAAAAGAAAAAAAATAATAAATAGATTCTATCTTGAAAATTATTTAATTTTTTTAATATCTTATTTTTTTTATTTGTTTCTAAATAGTCTTCAAAATAAAAGCTTGTTTGATTAATATGCTTATTATTTTTTAATTTTTTTTTCATTTATATTTTTAAGGTTAGATATTTTGTTGTGAATATTGGTTAAATCTGAAATATTGAAAAATATTTTTGAAAAAGCAATGGGATGATAGTTATCAAATCCAAGTATATTAATTTTTTTTTCAATTTCAGCAGGTGATGTTAAATAATAAAAGTCTAGTTGAGCTTGATTGATATTTTTTTCTTTAGATAAAATTATGTCACTTAAGTTTAAAATTTTTTTTTCTATAACTCTTGTTTTATTTTTAATAGTAGAGGTAATTACTAAAAAAATGACAAATATTGTGGCTGAAATTATAAATTTTTTTTTAAACATTGATTGCTTCCAAATCTAAATATTTTTTAAATTTTTTAATTAAATCTTTTGGATGCTCAAATTTATCATTGCTTCTTGTTGCAAATCTTAATTTTGCAGAGCGCGATCTATTATTTTGATCTATTTCTTTTTTGGATGCTCTTATTACTTTATTTTTATATTCATCAAATAAGGCCAACTCATTAATTTTAGTTTCTGGTAAGTATCTGGAAGGTCTAGCTTTATTTTTTGAAAAATTATGAAAAAAATATTTAATAATTCTATCTTCAATGGAATGAAAACTAATAACTAAAATTTTTCCGCCAGGTTTTAATTTTTTTGTTGCTTTTGTAATTCCATTTATTAATTCTGTAATTTCTTTATTGACAAAAATTCTTAATGCTTGAAAAGTTTTGGTGCAGGGGTTTATTTTATTAAAATATTTTTTTTTTTTACTTTTTTCAATTATTTTTACTAAATCTGCTGTGTTTGTAATCTTTTTTATATTTCTATGTTTAACAATATTTTTAGCAATTTTAGATGCTTCTTGTTCATCACCTAAATTTTTAATTACAGACTTTAAATCTGCTTCACTTAAATTATTGATCACATCAAGGGCTGAAATTTCATTAAGTCCCATCGCCATGTCTAATTTTTTATCTGATTTGAAAGAAAATCCCCTGTCAAGATCGTCTAATTGAATAGAGGACAAACCCAAATCAAAAATTATTATATCTACGTGATCATTAGGAACGACATCTAATTGACTAAACTTAATCTGATAAAATTTAAATCTTTGAGGAAATTTTTTTTTAAGATCTTTAGCTATTGATAATGCTTTTTTATCTCTATCCAATGCTTGTACATTAGTCTTGTCGAATTTTAATATTTCTTTGGAGTAGCCTCCTCCGCCAAATGTGCAGTCAATAAACTTTCCTCCAGCAGACGGTGAAGATATTCTCAATACTTCATTCAACATCACTGGAAAATGGTAGAGTTCCAGTGATGAAGTATGTTTGTTCATGTATACAAAATTGAAACATTAAAACTTCTGTTTTCTTAAAAATGCAGGAATTTCGAAATCCTCTTCCTCATTTATGTCTTGATCGAATAACTGTTCTGATTCGTTATTTTCTTGATTTTCAGTTTCTAAACTAGATTCCTCTGATTGATGGTTTTGCTCATCAGAAAATAACCTTGGAACACACTCTTTTTCATTTTCCATTGCTATCGAAGGATCTTCGACTCCTTCTAAAGCATTATTTTCAATATATGATGCACTTTCAATTGAAACACCTGAGGGGATATTATTTGAAACTTGTTCTTCTTCAATTGAAGTTCCGATCAAATTTTCATTTTCTATATTGCTTAATTCCTCTTCTTTTAATTGATAGCTTTCATCAAGTTTAAGAGCTGTGGCGCCGTCAATAGAGTTTAATGTATTATTTTCCATTCTTGGATTATGGGAGAATAAATTTTCAGAATAACCTGTATTTCTATTTTGAACACGAGAAAACATATTTAAAACAGTTTTGTTAGAAGTTTCATGGCCATCTAATGAAGTTGCTACTATAGAAACTCTTATTTTTCCAT
>CAYREL010000126.1:2322-3909 GCA_964423275.1 uncultured Flavobacteriales bacterium
AGGTTAAGATCTTCAATAGCGCCAAAAATAAGTTCTGCCTCTGGATCAACCTCAGCTCTAATTTTATTTACTGCTTCCTCTACTTCAAACAAAGTAAGGTCATCACCTCCAGTTATATTTACAAGCAACCCTTTAGCCCCTTTCAAAGAGTATTCATCTATGAGTGGATTATTTAATGCCATTTCGGTTGCCACTTTGCCTCTATTTTCTCCTTCGGCTTCTCCAGTTCCCATCATAGCTTTTCCCATTGAGCTCATCACAGTTTCAACATCTGCAAAGTCTAAGTTAATCATGCCGGGTCTAACCATTAGATCGGTTATACTTTGCACTCCATGTTTTAAAACGTTGTTAGATAATATGAATGCATTTTTAAAAGTAGTTGTTTCACTGGCAATTTTAAAAAGATTTTGATTTGGAACAACTATTACAGTATCCAAATGTTTTTTTAACTCTTCTAATCCCTCAACTGCTCTTCTCATTCTTTTAGGACCTTCGTATGAAAAGGGAAGAGTGGTAACGCCAACTGTTAAAATATTTAATTCTTTAGCAGCTCTCGCAATAACATGTGAGGCTCCTGTTCCTGTTCCTCCGCCCATACCAGATGTAATAAAAACCATATTAGCACCTTGCATATAATTTATAATTTCATTTAAAGATTCATCGGCAGCCGCTTGACCGATATCATGTTTTGCGCCCGCTCCTAAACCTTTGGTCAAGCTCATTCCTATTTGTATTTTAGCATGAGCCTTGCTCATTTTTAAATCTTGTGCATCTGTATTTACCGCAACAAACTCAACACCTTCCATACCAGCTTCGATCATCGCATTAATTGCATTACCTCCGGCACCTCCAACGCCTAAAACAAGTATTCTCGGCTTTAACTCTTTTAATTCTCCTCCTCCAATATTTATACTCATGACAGTTCCCCTTTCTGTTTAGTTTCCCATTTCAATGTAGATCTATTTTGATATGCTTTTTTTCTAGCTACAATTTTAAATTTTTCAAAATTTTTTGGTTCCCATATTTGAAATGTTTTTCCAAGACCAACAAATAAAATATTATTTTTAATTTTTGCATGATTAAGTAATTTTAATGACAAAGAGACCCTGCCCTCTGTATCAAATTGTAAATTTTCACTTTCTGATAATATTGAGGTTGCAAAAAAATCTCTTTTTTCCTCAAAAGGGCTTAACGAGTCGATTGTGCTTGAAAGTTTTTCTATTCTATCTTGAGAACATGCTTCAAGCGCTGAATGATTAAAGGATGGATAGCTAATAAAACCATTATAACCCATTGAATTTAAATGAGACCTAAATGTAGCTGGCACAGATACCCTTCCTTTCTTGTCTATTTTGTTTTCGTAACTTGATAAAAACATATGTTTTCAAAAATTTAATAACCTTTATTGTTTTCAAACCTCCCTTTATAATGGGATTATTTGGGATAGTATGGGTTTTTAAAAATTAGTCAATAAGTTTGTATTTAGTTAAAAGGTACAAAAGAAGAACATTGCTATTAAGATTTTTTATGCTAGATAATCTATAAGCCGGGTTCTGTCATTGAAGATGTCATTTCTCTAGGCTTAAA
>CAYREL010000127.1:0-3894 GCA_964423275.1 uncultured Flavobacteriales bacterium
TAGTAGTCGCAGTAGTCGAAAGCATGATTAGCTCTTCATTCCACTGATCTCCTCTGTCTCCGGAGTGCGTAAATACAGTACTTAAGTTAGTACCTGTAGCAGCATCCCATAAATCAACACTTAATGTACCCATAGCGTTACCATACATGTGGTTTAAGAATCTTAATTCTGGATTAGTTAATCCACTGATATCTATTACTTCAGAATACATAGTAGCTACATCTCCATAAGCTCTTGGTAAAGAAGCTTCAGTATACATATAGTTACCACCACCAGTAAAGTCATCTGAAGGACCAGTTCCACCAGATGGAGTTCCACCAGCGTCTACTGTCCAATCAAATGTGTCTGCAGTATCTTGTGACCAACAGTTAGAGAATCCTGCATCAAATGTCTCGTTAGTTGGCGCTAAAGCCGCAGTACAAGAAGTATTAAATGAAGAAGCTGGAGAAGCAGCACTTGTATCACCTACTGCACAAATTGCATGCACTTGGTAAGTATAAGCTGTATTAGACATTAGTCCAGTTAATGAAGCAGTAGTACTTGTTTGTGAAGTACCTGCACCGTTAACTATCAAGAACCATTCTGTTTCAGTTCCACCAGCTGTCCAAGTGACATCCGCAGATGTTGCAGTAACATTACTAGTTACTAAAGCAGAAGGAGCAACACAATTCAAACAAGTACTAGCTTGAATATAATCAATTGCTATATCAGCAGCGTAAGAAACTCCAGTGGTTCCTCTTTCATAAGTAAAACTCACATAAACCATTTGTCCTACGTAAGATGCCATATTAACACCTATTTCGTACCAAGGGTCAGTATTGCCACTTTGGTATTGTCCACTCCAAGAGTAAAGTTCTGTAAAAGGACCTGTAGCACTTGTAGATGCACCAACTCTTAATGTTCCAATTCCAGAACCATAAGCATGCATCCAAAAAGTCAATTCTGCATCAGTTCCACCAGCAGTTAAATCAATAGCTGGAGTAATTGCAGTAGCAGTATCTAAACCACCAGTACTAGCTTCAAAGAATAAGTAATCTGAGCCACTATGTGCAGCAGAAGGACCAGTACCAGCAGAACCAGTTCCACCAGAGTTAATTCTCCAAATACCATTACCAGTACCAATATCTCCACTCCAACCAGTAGTTGGATCAATATCATCTGTAAATGCTAAACCAGGATTTCCATTACCAGCGCAATTAACCCCAACAGCAGCCTGTGGAGGATAAACACAAGCAGAACAACTTCCCCAACATACTGTGGATATTGTCATATCTGATGTTCCAACTGATAAAACTCTATTCGTATATACAGGATCGCCGTTAGTACAAGAAGCAGTAGGATCGTTCATTTCTTGAGTAGTCCATGCATCTGCAGAATACTTGTATTCGTAATTTCCAGATAGTAATGGAATGGTTGCTTCCCATACACCATCGCCATCGGCATCGGTCATAGGGTTACAATTACCACACCAACTGTTCCAAGTACCGTTAACTTCAGGAGTTGTAAAAGCTGCTGTCACTAAGCCCATGTCTACTTGGAATGTAACATTCACTGTAGTAGGCACACATGTTGCGTTAGAAGTGTTAGTTAAGAAAACTCCAAGTGCAGGGTTAGGGCCGTAGGAACCTAAAGCAGCACCGGAGGGATCTGTAATTTGGAAAGTAATCTCACTATCCCAAGAACCTGAATTGAAAGAAAATTCAACTACATCACCGTTAAGTGTAGCAATAGAATCTAATGATCCAGAACCACTACAAGTCATATTGGCAACGTTTGCTCCATTGACAGAAACATCAATAGATGCACCATTCCATCCATCTCCATAGCTATCCTGCATGTCTACAACATAATGACACTGTGCCGAGGCAAATGTCGCTGTTAAAAACATGGTAAAAAGTGTAAATATTTTTTTCATATTTGTTTGTTTAGTTAATAAAAATATCATTGCGTTATTAACAATGAGATGTTAAACATAGGAAATTCTTGTGATAAGAAAAAATTTAATACTCTAATTTTTAACTTTTATTTAACATTTTCTTAATGCATAAAATTGTCAAATTAACACTCCAGTAGTGGTTGCTGATAAGCTTATTTTCCATATTTTTACAATGAAAAACAATTATGTCATTTTGATAGAAAATAATTTAGCATTTAATAATAAAAATATTTTTATTGGTGGTTCTACTAATGGAATTGGTTGGGAATCGGCAAAGCTTTTTGCAAAATATGGAGGGAACTTAACACTTGTAGCAAGAAATGAAAATTTGCTACTTCAAAGACTCCAAGAACTTCCCAATAATGGAAATCAACATCACCAATATATTGTTGCTGATTTTAGTGATCCTGAAAATTTAGAAACAATACTTAACGAATTTGTAGTTAAAAACCCCGTCAAATACGATGTGCTAATTAATAATACAGGTGGTCCGCCAAGCGGGCAATTAGAAAAAGCGAGTACTGAAGAACTGTTAAGTGCTTTTAATCTACACCTTATATCCTTTCATAAAATACTTGGCTGTTTACTTCAAGGAATGAAAAGTAGAGAGGCTGGAAGTATAATTAATATTATTTCTACATCTGTTAAACAACCGTTGAACGGCTTAGGGGTTTCCAACACAATAAGAGGCGCAGTAGCCAATTGGGCTAAAACATTAGCCAATGAATTGGGAGGCTATAACATAACTGTTAATAATGTTCTGCCTGGGGCAACCAACACAGGAAGATTAAAAGAAATAATAAAAAACAAAGCCCAAAAACTTAATCTTCAAGAAAGTGCAATAGAAAAACAAATGGCAGATCAAGTTCCTCTGAAGAGAATCGCTGAACCTATTGAAGTTGCCAATGCTGTAGTGTTTTTGGCCTCAGACAATGCAAGATATATAAGTGGTATTAATCTTCCTGTAGATGGAGGAAGAACTAAAAGCCTTTAATTTTTAGGTCAATAATTTAAACCCACGGCCATGAACATTGATAATTTGAATTTGTTCGTCGTGTTTTAAGTATTTTCTAAGTTTGGCAATATATACATCCATGCTTCTTCCATTGAAATAATTGTCATCTCCCCATATAGCTTTCAAGGCGTGATCCCTTTCTAATATGTCATTTTTATTTTTGTATAGTAAAATTAGAAGATCGGATTCCTTGGTGGTTAAACTCACACTGAAATCATCTTTCGATAGTATTTGCATTTTTGGATTGAAAGTAAGTTTGCCAATTTTTATATCGTCAAAATGAGATTCTGTATCGGATGAAACTCTTTTTAAAATAGCATTTATACGAGCTGTTAATTCTTCCATATTGAATGGCTTGGTGATGTAATCATCCGCCCCAATCTCAAAGCCTTTTAAGGTATCTTCTTTCATGGATTTTGCTGTAAGAAATATAATAGGAACCTTTTTATCAATTCCCCTAATATCTTTAGCAGTGCTAAATCCATCTTTAATAGGCATCATCACATCCAAAATAACAATATCGTACTGATTTTTGACAAACTCACGGTAACCTAGTTCTCCATTTATTTCCCAATTACAATTGAATCCTTTTGCTTTTAAATAATCTGAAGTGATTGATCCTAAATTTGAATCATCCTCTACCAATAAAACCTTTATTTCTTTTTTCATGACTCTAATATTTTAGAGGATTTTAAATTTACTGTAAAAGTACTTCCGTTCCCTAACTTGCTTTCTACCATTATCTTTCCTTTATGTAAGTCAATAATTGATTTTACATAACTCAATCCCAAACCAAAACCTTTTACATTATGTAAGTCGCCAGTTGGCACTCTAAATAACTTTTCAAAAATCCTTTTATGGTTATCCTTTGCAATTCCTATGCCATTGTCTTTAATTCTGATAATTAGTCCGCCAATTACATCTCTAGTAGAAATAGTAACCA
>CAYREL010000128.1:0-3893 GCA_964423275.1 uncultured Flavobacteriales bacterium
ATAACCGAGTAGAAGTAGCCATAACAGTATCTCCTTTTTCAGCTTTTTCTTGATTTCCCATACAAAGGTTACATCCTGGCCTCTCCAAATACATCATATTCTCATATTCCTTACGGGCAGTGTTTTTAGGAGCACTGTCGTTAAATACAAAGCCCGAATATTTTTGTAATACATCCCAGTCTCCCTCTGCAGTTAATTCGTCAATAATATTGTAAGTAGGAGCTGCTACGACCAACGGTGCATGAAATTCTACATTACCATGAATATCTTCTAAATTTCTAAGCATTTGGGCAAGAATCTTAAGATCGCCCTTATGAACCATACAAGAGCCTACAAATCCAAGATCAACTTTTTTATTTCCACCATAATATGAAAGTGGTCTAATAGTATCGTGGGTGTATCTTTTAGAAACATCTTCATTATTCACATCTGGATCTGCTATCATTGGTTGAGCAATAATATCTAAATCTACTTCAAATTCTGCAAAATACTTAGCGTTAGAATCTGGTGTTAATGCAGGTTTTTTCCCAGATCTGATTTCTAAAATTCTTTTATTTGCTCTGTCTATTAGACTTTGAAGGACCTTTAGTTTATTGTCCATTCCTTTTTCTATCATTTTGCTAATTCTACTTTTAGCAACCTCTAACGATTCTATAAGAGTATCATCCTCAGAAATACAAATAGAGGCTTTTGCCTTCATTTCTGCAGTCCAATCAGTAAAAGTAAAGGCTTTATCTGCAAGAAGAGTACCAATATGTACTTCAATAATTTTTCCTTGAAAAACATTTTCTCCATCAAAGCTATCCAGCATTTGAGATTGAGTAGCATGAACAACATCTCGAAAATCCATATGAGGCTTCATTTCCCCTTTAAAAGTAACTTTAACAGATTCTGGAATGGGCATAGAGGCTTCTCCTGTAGCGAGTGCAAGTGCAACTGTTCCTGAGTCAGCGCCAAAAGCAACTCCTTTAGACATCCTAGTATGAGAATCTCCACCGATAATTATTGACCAATCATCGACTGTAAGATCATTTAATACCTTATGAATCACATCTGTCATTGCATGGTATTTTTCGAGTGGGTCACGAGCAGTAATAAGTCCAAAATCGTTCATAAAACTCATAAGTTTAGGAATATTTTCCTGTGCCTTTTTATCCCATACGGATGCAGTATGACATCCAGATTGGTAAGCTCCATCAACAATAGGCGAAATAATTGTAGCGGCCATAGACTCCAACTCTTGGGAGGTCATTAGTCCAGTAGTATCTTGTGAGCCTACTATATTTACTTCAACACGAACATCAGATCCGGCATGTAATATTTTTCCTGGAGTTGTTCCAACAGCATTTTTATTAAATATTTTCTCTACTGCTGTTAATCCTTGACCAGGGTGAGAAATTTCTTTTGACCGAGCAAAGACTATAGGCATATCTACACCTAAAGTCTTGGCTGCAAATGCTTGTAATTTTTTTCCAAAAACTATTGCATATGAACCACTTGCTCTCATAAACTCCATTTTTTGTGGAGTAAATGCAGCAGAAACATCACTTAGTTCTTTAAGACCGTTGTATAGTTTTTTGTTTTTAGTATTTATGGTGAGAACTGTTCCAGTTTTAACAGAATAAACTTCTTCTAATACTGGTTCACCATCTGAATCCGTCACAGTATTTCCATCTGCGTCTTTTTTCTTAACCCAATTTTTTAAATCCAATCCAATTCCTCCAGTTACACCAACTGTTGTAAGGAAAATTGGAGAAATCCCATTGGTGCCAGCAACTACAGGAGCTATATTTATAAATGGAACAAAAGAACTTGCTTGTTTTCCAATCCAAAGTGCAACATTATTTACACCAGACATTCTTGATGATCCAACACCCATAGTTCCCTTTTCTGCTATCAACATAATTGTTTTATCAGGATGCTTCTCTTTTAAAGCTAGGAGTTCATTTTGACGTTCAACATTGTGCTCAAACATACATTTACCATGTAATTCTCTATCTGACCTAGAATGGGCATCACTTCCGGGAGATAATAAATCTGTAGATATATCTCCTACTCCAGCTACATAAGTAACCACTTTTATCTCATCTCTAACTGCTGGAAGTTTGGTGAAAAATTCAGCATTTGCATAACTTTCTAGAATCTCTTTGGCTAATAAATTTCCATTATTATATGCATCCTCCAATCGAGACATATCAGCTTCGTAAAGAAAAACTTGAGTTTTAAGTACTTTAGCTGCTTGTTTGGAATTAGAAGAATCGCTACTCAAAACCAAATCAAGAAGAACATCAATTGAAGGACCACCTTTCATGTGAGACAATAATTCAAAGGCAAAAGCTGGTGAAATTTCCTTTAGGGAGAAGGTTTTAAGAATGATTTCTTTTAAAAATTTAGCTTTAACAGCTGCAGCACTTGTTGTCCCAGGGATAACATTGTAGGTAAAGAAATTAATTGAATCATCTCTATATTGGTGGGTTTCATCTTTTATTTGATTTATAATTTCACTGAGTAATTCTCCATCTTCAATTGGTTTAGGGTGAAGCCCATCTTCTTTTCGTAGATCAATTTCTTTTAAGTACTCTTGGTATAAACTCATATTTTATAAGAATTTTAAATTTTTTTAACCTTTAGAAATCACAAACTACCCAACGGATTAGCATCCAAAAATTCTAAGATATAAATTTACTGAATTTGAGCGAAGTAACAAAGATAGTTTACTCAATATTAAAGAAAAAAATTCTGTATTAAAAGAGGTTATTTATAGAAGAACTTTTTTAATTTCTCCTAAATTAGAAACTTCATTCCATGCATTAGAATTATTTGATTTTTGGTTAGGATTAAAATATATAGCCTTCATTCCCACCTTTAGAGCACCTTGAATATCTGTATTTAAATCATCACCAATCATTACAGAGTTCTCTATACTTGCCCCGGCTTTTTCTAAAGCATAATTAAATATTAAAGGATTTGGTTTCTTTGCTCCTGCCATTTCAGATGTTACAACTATTTTAAAAAATTTAGACAAACCAGACTGGTGAATTTTAATATGTTGAACTTCTTGAAAACCATTGGTAATTATATGCAGTTGATAATTATTCTGTAGTTCGGCAAGTGACTCTATAGTATTTGGAATTAAAATGGTTCTGTAAGGTGAGTTTTTTACGTAATCATCCCCAATTTTAATTGAAAGCTCTAAATTATAAATGCCAAAATATTCAAGGGTTTCTTTAAATCTCTCGAATCTTAAATTTTCTTTACTAAGTTGATTTAACCTATATCTTTCCCAGCATTTTTCGTTAATTTTTTTATAAACTTTTACAAATTCTCCTGCTAAGGAAATTCCTTTTTGATGCAAATTATGACAGTGGTATAAATTAATCAATTCATTGAAAGAGTTGGTTTCAAAGTCCCATAAAGTTCTGTCTAAATCAAAGAATAAATGTTTTATATCCATCAATTAAAAATAAAGTGATTTATGAACGTTAAAATAAAAGAAATTGAAGCAAGAGAGATAAAGACTAACCAGTAAGTCAATTTCCTGTCACCATAAAATTTAAGAACCACAAAAGTACCTATTGGAATTGTTAAAAAAACCGGAGCTAATGAGCACAAGATTAAATATCCCAACTTTGAATTTTTTATTTTAATTATTATTCTATTTCTTTTCTTGAAATTTTTTTTGCTCTTTTTAAAAAAAAATCTGTCTTTTGAAGAATTATTTTTAAAAAAAATAAGTCGTCCAACCAAATAAGAAACATTGTAACAAAACAATGCGCCAAGTGTGGATGATAATAAAATTTCTAAAAAATTTAAGTCTGTTGTGGCTTCTGCAATAGATGCAGCAAATAAAAACTTAACATGTGCTAAAAAAAATACATATACATAGACATCCC
>CAYREL010000129.1:0-3858 GCA_964423275.1 uncultured Flavobacteriales bacterium
GGTTTACAGATGTTGAAAGAAATATATTGATTGAAATTGAGGACAATGGTCCAGGAATCGCCGAAAAACATATTAGTCGTCTTTTTGAACGTTTTTATAGAGTTGACAAAAGTAGAGCAAGGAATGAAGGGGGTACAGGGTTGGGCCTTTCGATTGTTAAACATATAATTGAAGCACATGGACATACTGTTCAAGTAAGAAGTACAGAAGGTGAAGGTTCAAATTTTTTCTTTACCTTAACAAAAATTTAAATTTTAATCTTATGAGAAATACATATAAAACTTTTTCACTGTTAATAATTTTAATATCAGTTTTTTCAAGCTGTAGCAAAAAAGGTTGTACTGACCCTATGAGTCTAGCTTACGATATTGAAGCGTCTAAAGATGATGGAAGCTGTACTTATCCTGAAGTTGCAAAGAAGACATTAGTTTTTAAGTCTACAGGGACATGGTGTGCATACTGTGGAGATTGGGGCAAAGATTTTTCAGATGACGTAACTAGTGATTACTCGTCAAATGCTCAAATTATAGAACTTCATAGCAATGATAACTTTTCAGTAGATGTAGGTTATTTAATGCAGTCTCACTTAGATGGAATTAATGGCAGTGTTGGTGTTCCTCATTTTTATGTAGGTACTGCTGGAGTTGACAATAGTTATAGTTTATTAAGTACAGCAATTGATACAGATGTTGCTTTAACTCCCGAAGTAAATCTAGCAGTTAATTATACCGTAAATTCAGACTCTAGTAAAATGAATATAAATATCCACTCTAAATTGGCAGATGGGTTTTCAGGTGATAATTGTTATTTAGCAGCTTATGTTGTTGAAGATGGCCAGGTTTTTGAGCAAAATATTCTAGGTAATTATGATCCTAATTATGTGCATAATAATATTCTAAGGACTGAAGCTAGTGGTAGTGGTTCTGCATTTGGAGTTCCAATTGTATTTAATTCAACAGGAGATAATATTAAATCCTACAATGATGTACTTTTAGCACCTTCTACATTATGGAATTACAGTAATTTATATGTTGTAGCTGTTGTTTGGCAACAAGATGGTGCAGACTATAGATTTGTAAATCTTGTTAGATAATAAGTTATTATAAACTTACTTTATCAAAAGCTACTTTAAGTAGCTTTTTTTTTGTTTTAGATTTTGGTTGGATAAAATTAAAACTTGCTTTTCCAAGGTCTATTCTTCCTTGTTTTTGGTTGTAAATTGAATGGGTTTCTAGATGGTATTTTGCTAAATATTCTTGCTCTGTTTGACCTGGTGTAGGTATGAAAAGTACTTTTTTTTGTAAAATATAAAGGTCCATTATGCTGCTGTATCCAGACCTGCATATCACAACCTCGGATTTAGTTAGTAATTCTCTAAAAGCAGTTGTTTCTAAATGTGGGTAAAAAGTAATCTTTTCAGCTGATATTTCTTTTGTGTTTGTTAGTCCATTTATTATCGCGCAATATTTATTAGTCTTAAGGAAACAATTTTGAATTTCATCTTCCAATAGACTTCTTTGTGGTTCAGGTCCAGAAATAATTGCTAAATATTTGTATTTATAGTTTTTTCTTTCCTCCACGATTTTTTTGAATCTCGTTTGTGGTCCAATAAAGGTTTTTCCCAAATTAGAATCCGATAGTTCACCGGATAGTAAGGAGTTTTTTAAATCTGGAACCCAACAGTGGTCAAACTTTTTAATAAATAGTCTATTTATTTGATTAACAATTTTCATTAAAAGTAAGGGGCCTTTTATTTTAAGTTGGTGAGTTATATATATGTTTATTGTTTTACTGCTTCTAAAACCAAATCTATTATCTGAAATAATTATGTCCGCATTTTCCTCAATACTTATTTTCTCCGCTATCTTTCTCTCATTATATATCGTTTTTATGAATTTTGGAATTTGTTTTATTAACGCCCATTTTTGGCTTCTTTTTTTACTGTAGTAAGGCTTGTAGCCTTGAATTTCAATATGTTTAATTTCTGAAAATTCTTTTTTATAAATATTATAGGATATTTTATTTCCACAAGTAATTACTTCGTGACCTCTTTCTTGAAGTAATTTTATAATCGGAATGGTTCTAGATATATGACCTAAGCCCCAGTCTAGTGGAGCAATTAATATTATTTTTTTCGTCTTCAGGATTTAAATTGAATATTGTGTTCGTTAATAAACTCTTTAATATCCTCTAGTCCTGTTTTTTTGGTTGAGGAAGTAGTGAAGTTTACTGGAAATGATTCCCATTCTTTTAATAAGAAATTTTTATATTCATTAGTATTTTCTTCAATCTCAACTTTCTTGAGTTTGTCAGCTTTCGTAAAGCAAATCACAAATGGTATTTTTTTTACTGCACAATACTCCATAAACTCAAGATCTATTTTTTGAGGTGGTACTCTAAGATCAATTAATATAAAAAGACAGACTAAGTTTTCTCTATTTTCTAAATATTTGAGTGTAAAGCTTTGAAATTCTTCTCTGATTTTTTTTGAAATTTTAGCATATCCATAACCAGGTAAATCTGCCAGATAGAAATTATTATTTATCAAGAAATGGTTGATTAATTGCGTTTTTCCTGGCTTTCCAGATGTTTTTGCTAGTTTTTTGCTATTGGTAAGTGCATTTATTAACGAGGATTTTCCAACATTAGATCTTCCAATAAATGCGTATTCTGGGAGATTTGGTTTTGGACATTTTTTCCAGTCAGAATTACTACAGAGGAAATCTGATTTGTTAATTTCCATAATAGTTATTTTACTTTTTTGTAGGTGTTTACGTGTCTGTCTTTCTTTTCTGGGTAAATATCATCAATAGATATTAGAATCCCCGTTTCTTCAACATCTCCAAATTTTGAATTCATTGCTGTTCCAAATGTTTTCATAGAAGATGAAAGATTCATATATGCAGCAATTAAAGGGGGTAAAGAGCAATTTAATTCTTTAAGTTTTTTTGTCAATATCTTATAGGATTCCTTGTAATCTAATTTTTTTATTTGTTCAATAAAATAACTTATGTCATGGTGTAATTCTAATGGCTGTTTTGCGGAAATCCATTGCTCTTTATCTTTGAAAAAGTGGTTCATAAAACCTAGTATTAAGTCTCTTCCTTTTTCATCAAAGTCTAAATACATAGTTACTTTGCCAAAAAAATATTTTATTTCTGGGTGGTCTACCACCAAAGCGCCCAGACCGTCCCATAAATTGTCAAGAGAAAATATAGCTTTTCTATTTCCTGAACTAGGCTGGTATTCTGGTTGAACAAATGATCTGCCTAATTCAATC
Source organism: uncultured Flavobacteriales bacterium (assembly GCA_964423275.1). Lineage (GTDB taxonomy): Bacteria > Bacteroidota > Bacteroidia > Flavobacteriales_D > Parvicellaceae > MED-G20. The sequence goes on from CAYREL010000129.1 coordinate 3,281, forward strand.
GTTAATCCCAATGTTTTGGAGTAGAAATCACTGCTAAAATCAAATAAATTATTGGTAGCTGTGTTGTTGTACTTTGAAGAATTAATAACATCATTTCCTAGCATAAATCTATATCCTCCTATGATTTTTTTTTCTTCGGGGTCCCAAACTATAAGTTGTTTGTAAAACGCTTCTTCTCTAGTGTCAAATTCATCCAAATCATACGACTTTCCTGTTCCTCCACCAGCATTTCTAAAACTAAGTTCTCTAAGTCTACCGATTTCCATAGTCGTGTTTGGATGGTTGTGGTAGTCTACTATGTAGATATCATGATTACAATAATTGGTTTTTCTTACAAAAGTGTCTTTGTTTATTTCTTTTTCAAGGACAGAAGTTGATATAGGATTAATAACTTTTTTCATTTTTTATTGATTCTATAAATTCAAAATTAATATTATTTTGTATTTTATATATATAATTTTTAATTGCTTGGGCCCATTCTGAATCATTTTTTTTGTTATCGAGAAGTTTTGGCTCTATTAGCTTGCCCATGGTTATTTCAATTGTATTTCCTTTTTGTTTGAACATTTCATCCACAA
>CAYREL010000130.1:0-3822 GCA_964423275.1 uncultured Flavobacteriales bacterium
CTCGTTACAAATAATTCTTTTTTTCTTGATATCGAATCTTGCTTTTGCAGAACCAAAATTCAAAGAATCCTGGTCTGGTTGAATAGAGAAAAAATTGGAAGTTTGAAGATCTAAATCTGTATCAATATTAATATCTGCCTGTGCTTGTTTACTATTCTCCATTTCTAAGTCATCGCTATCCATATACCAGTTAAATTGATCCATGTAGCATATGTATTCGTTTTCTGGAAAAGTAACAAAACTTTCCCCAGAATTGGACTTAAACTCCCCCATTCTAGTTTCAAAATCTACTCTTCCATTTAAGTTCTGAGTTTTAAAAGACAATTCGTCAAGATTATTGTTCTGGGAAACCAACCTAAACTCACAGGTATCCGCTAAAATGGCATCGGTTTCGTACGTGTACTCATAAGATTCGACTTCTCCAGAACCAAATCGCATAACCCCACTTCCTAACATACCGTTATAACCTAATTTTAATCTTCCATTTAAGTAAGCCTGGGCACCTTTAAAAAAGTTAAAATTAGAATCAATAGAATATGCATAAAGTAAATTCTGTTTTGGAATATAAGACACCTTACAGTCTTTACCTTCAATGAGAGGAATTTCAGGATCTTCAAGTTGCTCTTTGTTATTATAGGTATGAGCAATGGCAGCAACTGAATCAGGGAAAAAAGTTATATCATCTGAAATTGCAGTAGAAGTGAAAAACTCAATAGTTCCTGTTCCTTTTAATCCTTCGTTGGAGAGTCTTATTTCATTATCATAGCTGGCTAATTGGTCGTAAATATTAAATCCATCCTCTGGCGTATTTCTTATGAAGCCCAAAGAATAATCTGGCATAATCTGTAAAGACTCTTCAAAATCAGGAAAAATACCTCCAGATAAAAACTGTCCATTTAAGTCTATTCCGTTATCAGTGAAATTATCTAAACTATCCATTAAAAAAGGATTCACAATGAATTTAAAGTTTTCTCTGTCGTACAGTCCATTTTGTATAGATGGATCATCGTAATAAACATAAGTTTTGGTATTGGATTTAAATGTTGGAAATTCATGATATGAAGTATCCAATCCAGACTTATTTGAAGGATTGTCAATTTGAATATGGCCTTCCAGATTCTCAATTTTAGATTGCAATCTTATTAGTTTTCCTTTTCTTTTAGATTCTTTATAATTCGCCCAAATAAACATGGAGTCACATTTGGGTAATTTAAGTTTAAAATCATCGTAAATAAAAGAGAAGTCAAAACCATAATATTGTGTTTTTCCAGCAGTTATTAAACCATCAAATTCTAAGTCTCTATTCTTTTTTAAAGTTAGTCTTCTTCCTCCTGGTTTGATCCAAACTTTATTTTTTAGACTAAGCACTACCCTCTCTACTCCAAAAATATCTAAATCAAATGAGGAAAGACTAAGTTTTGCATTAGTTTTAGAATCAGAATTAATAATCATAATATCATAATCTTTTTCTCCAGACCTATTTTCTATATAATTGAATAGCTTTTCACTACAGGTGATTATTTTTCTTTCCGAATCGTAATTTACAAACCCCTTCTCTGTCAGATTAAATAACATGAATTGTAAATCATTTACACTCTTTACCAAATATTTTGCCAAATCATTTAGAGAAAACATATTGGAGCCACAAATATTTGCATATCGCTTAATAGAAACTAAAATATTTCCTCTCTCGGTATTTAAATTATCGTAAATTTTTACATCGAAAAAATTTAAACTAGCAAATTGAGCAGTTCTAATACTTTTTGTCCCTTTAGGTGCAGAAAAATTAATTAATGGCTCTCCTAACTTCCACGATAAAGTTTCTACATACATGTCTAATTTATGGTAACTATTGTAGAATGGAGCAGCAAGAATACCATCTTCCCCTCTAGACAAAGTAAGAGTTTTGGTGTTCTCAGAAAAAACTAAGTTGGAAGCTGGATGAAAAATAGAATCAGAATCTAGAGAAAATTTTATTCTTGCTTTATCTGATGTACCTCCTTCATCATTAATTATAAACCCAATTGACTCAGCTACTAAAATTTCTTTACCATTATAACTAAGTTTTAATTTTGAAAGATTGTTTATGGTTCCTGATCCGTATAAGTTCCTACCACGAATTGTAAAACCACCATCAAACTCAATATTTTTATTGTTATTGACATTTTTAATATTAAGCCTTTTACTGTAAGACTCAAAGGCAGGATAAATAACTTTTGAATGTCCACGAAAAGATAAAACCTTCTCTGTTAATTTCCCCATTATTGGATAGTCAAAATAACTGCTATAAAACAAGACTGAGTCTATATAATAAGATGAACTTTTTAGACCAATATTGTAACTATTAACTTTTGCATAATAAATTTCTTTGTCTTTTCTTGCTCTTTGCCAATCAATTTTACCTCCATTTCCTTCCCAGAGGGAAGTAAGTGGAAAAAACTGTCCAGAAGTGTTACGAATTACAGAACTGTCATTTTTTGAAAAACACCTTAAATCAACATTATTAAATGTAAATACTGGAAGTTTTTTAACAAATTGAATGTCAAAATTATCTTTTTTAGAAACTTGCCATCTTGTTGCAGCTTTCTGTGTTCTTGATGTAACATAAATGGTACCATCTAAAAATAAATTATTGGAAACTTTAAGAAAATCTTGCACTCTTTTATTGTTGTACTTTTTTATTACATTATCAAGAGTATTATTCCATTTTTCAAATTTTTCAGAACTCATTCCCGAATTAGAAAAATTATATATCGCGTTAAAATAATTAATGAAATCTGGATATATATTTAGTTTCTTTTCTTCCATTGTGTTTAATGAAGCATAAACTAAAGCTTTATTATCGGGTGTAAAAAATTCCCCTAGCCATAAAGGTTCAAAAGATTTTATATATTTTTTTGCTTTTGATTTGTCATAATTTCCAATAAAAGCTTGAACGTCTTTAAGGAATTTTTCTGGTTCAGGTGTGAAAGATGACTGAGATAAAGATTTTGAAAAAAAACCTGCAAAAAATAAAATAGCTAAATAGACTTTAAATTTCATAATTATTTTTTTGTCACAACCAATAATGCCCATTGGTTTTCTAAATCTGAATATAAAATTTTTAATCCACTTTTAATAGATAAATCTTTAATGTAATCAATATCAGATTCGAAAAATCCTGAAAAAAGCACCATTGAATTTTTCTTCATTGCTTCTAAAAAGTTTGTAAATTCTTTTATAATCGTATTCCTATTTATATTTACTAGGAGATAATCATACTTTTTATTGGGAATACTATTACCATCTCCATCAATAATTTTAATTGCTTTACAATTATTAGTTGCCAAATTTTGACTAGCATTTTGATTTGCATTTTTATCAATTTCTACTGCATCAACTTCCTTAGCCCCAAGCTTTTCTGATAATATGGATAAAATAGCTGTCCCCGAACCAAAATCTAATATGGTTTTATTTTTCAAGTCATGTTTAAATAAATCTTTGGCCATTAAACGAGTAGTTTCGTGGTGACCTGTTCCGAAGGACATCTCTGGATTAATAATAATATCGTACTTTTTATTAGAGGGTTGGTGAAATGAAGCTCTTATCTGACAATTTTCATTAATTAGAATCGGTTGAAAACTACTCTCCCATTTTTTATTCCAATTCTTGTAAGGATGATCAATTGCTTTAAAAGAAATAATAAAAGCACTGTAATTATCTATTAACTCTTGAAGCTTTTTCTCATTGTAATTAATTGATGGTATATAGGAACTTAGAATATTTAAGTTCTCTTGAAATGCATCAAAACCTAAATCTGCAATTTCTTGTATAAAAATATCT
>CAYREL010000131.1:0-3808 GCA_964423275.1 uncultured Flavobacteriales bacterium
AAGTGCTACAAAGTGGCATAAGAAATCCATCATCATCTATATAAAAATTCTTTTCATAGACAGGGCTTACAAACCTAGCAATTGGAGTTCTTTTTTTAATATTTACTTCAAGATTTCCATTGTTATTAAAATAAACTTCAGCACTTTTAATTGCAGAGTGATTTAAAAGTTTTGTTTCAATATGAGAAAAATCAATTTCGTGCTTTAAGGTAACTTTTTCGACAATCCCCATTAAAGACAACATAGAATTTACTTCTGACTTTGTAATAAATTCATGAAGATTATCCTCAATAAAATTAATTTGCACTTTCTTAAGTTTTATATTTTGGTAATAGTTGGAAACAAAACCAGACAAAACAATCCATCCGGAGATAATAGAAATCCAAAAAAATATTTTACCTATTTTCTTAAACATTCAAAGCAATTTTTTTAATTTGTTTTGGCCATTGATCAATATCACCAGCTCCTATTGTAAGTAAAACCATATCTAAGTCTCGATTTAAGAAATTGAAAAGTTCACTTACTGAATTAATTATCCGCTTATTATTATTTTTAATTTTTTGCATTAAAATCGAAGAATCTACTCCATCAATTGGAGCTTCTCTTGCAGGATAAATAGGCAGCACAAAAATTTGATCAAATCCGGATAAACTTTCTGCAAAATAATCCATGAAATCTCTAGTTCTAGAAAACAAATGTGGTTGAAACACCCCAACGACAAATTTTTGAGGATAAAAAGACTTTACAGCGCTTAAAAGAGAATCAATCTCCTTAGGATGGTGTGCATAATCATCTATATAGATAAGTTTCGGAAGGCTTAGCTGAACATCAAATCTTCTTTTAACACCCAAGTAGCTTTGGAGTCCATTTTTTATACTCTCTACAGTTATTCCATTAATTAAACATGCTAAAATAGAACCTGCAGCATTTAATAAATTATAACTTCCAGGCATTTTAAATACAAAGTTCTCATAAGTTTGGTTTTTAAATACAATGTCAAATAAATACAAGCCTTCTTTAATTTGAATATTTATAATTTGTAAATCATTGTCTTTTTTAAAACCATAGGACAAGTTTTCCTCAAAGAAATGACTGATATTTTCTTCTACAATCAACTTTTTATTATTGGTTAATAAATTGGTGAAATCCTTAAATGCTTCTACCAAAGAATCTTTATTTTCATAAATATCCAAATGATCTGCATCCATAGATGTCAATACAATTGTATCTGGAAATAGCTTCATAAATGAACGGTCGTATTCATCCGCCTCTACCACTGAGAAATTCCCATCACCTATTAAAAAATTAGACTTGTAATTTGAAGTAATACCACCTATGAAACAAAGCCCACCTTTATTATCTGATGTTAAAATATGAGCAAGAATAGAACTAGTTGTTGTTTTGCCATGGGTTCCTGCAACTGCAATTGTATTTAGTGGTTTTGTAACTTCTCCAAGTATTTGAGATCTTTTTAGTAAAGGAACTAGAGAATTTTTAAAATATCTGAAATAGATGTTTTTTGGATTTATTGCAGGTGTAAAAATTGCCAATTGTATATTTTGAAGGTCTTTTAAAGAATCTATATTTTCATCGTAAGATATTTGAACACCGATTTTTTCTAAGTCTTTGGTTAACTCAGTTTTGCTTCTATCATAACCACTTACCTTAACCCCTTGATTTACAAAATAATGAGCCAAAGCGCTCATACCTATCCCCCCAATTCCAATAAAATATATGGATTTAAAATTATCTAAATTCATTAAGAAATAAGTTTAAATATTTCATTAACAATATCTTCACTAGCATTAGGCTTTCCCATTTTTTTGGCATTTTTTGAAATGGTATTCAGTTTGTTTTCTTCCTTAAGTAAATCCATGGCAGTTCTCAAAAGAGAATCGGTTTGTTTATCCTCAACAAGAATAGCAGCAGATTTATTGACCAAAGACATTGCATTCTTAGTCTGATGATCTTCTGAAACGTTAGGGGATGGAACCAAAATACTTGGCTTACCAGCCAAAGTAAGTTCACTAATAGATAATGCACCTGCTCTAGAAATAACTATATCCGCAAGAGAGTAAGCTAAATCCATTCTTTTAATAAATGCTAAAGCTTTTACGTTGGGAATATTAATTTGATTTAATTGATTTTCAATAGACTCAAAATATCTTTTGCCAACTTGCCAAAGTAATTTTATTGGTTGGTCTTTGATTAAATAAATAGAATTTAAGATTCCTTCATTGATAGATTTTGCACCTAAACTTCCTCCTAAAACTAAAATCACTTTTTCATTCTGAGAGACTTTAAAAAAGGTTTTAGCCTCGGACAACTTATAATCCAAATTTTCAATGTCTTTTCTTACGGGATTGCCGGTTAAAACCAATTTATTTGGCTCAAAAAATTGATTCATATTTTCATACGCAACACAAATTTTTTTTGTTTTTTTACCCAGCCACTTGTTGGTTAGTCCAGCATAAGAATTCTGCTCTTGAATTAATGTGGGAATATTTAAACTGTGTGCCATTCTTAGAGTTGGACCACTTGCATAGCCACCAACTCCAACCACAATATTTGGTTGAAAGTCCTTAATTATTTTTCTTGCATGATTGAAACTTTTTAGAAGTAAAAAAGGAAACTTTAGGTTTTTAAGAATTGCATTTATAGAGACAGATCTTTGGATTCCCACAACATTTAGCCCTATAATTTTAAACCCCTCTTCTGGAACTTTTTCCATTTCCATTCTCCCATTTGCTCCAACAAATAATATTTCCGAATCTTTACTTATTTCTAGTATTTTCTTTGCAATAGCAATAGCTGGGTAAATATGCCCCCCAGTTCCACCACCAGTAATGATTACTTTATAGCTAGACATTTTCAGAATCTTTATATACTGTTGTACTGACATTTAAAATTATTCCCAACGAAATACATGTAAATAATATAGAAGTTCCACCCATACTAATTAAAGGCAAAGATTGACCGGTAACAGGTAATAAATTTACCCCAACCCCCATATTTATAAAAGATTGGAAGATTAGCATAAAACTTAATCCAAATACAATAAAAGAAGCAAATTTACTATCCACTTTATTCATGATTCTAATCGCCCTGAAAAATAAAATCATATATAAAATAACCAATCCTATTCCTCCAACTATCGAGCCAAACTCTTCAATAGAAGAAGCATATATAAAATCTGATTGAGCAGAATATAAATCATTTTTAATATGTCCTTTCCCCGGACCTTTTCCAAACAAAAATCCATTGGCTACTGCTCGTTTTGCCATCTCTGCTTGGTAATTTTCTTGTTTCTCACCACTTTCAAAACTCATCATTCTTTTTTCCCAAGTATCCACTCTAGGTAAAAAACCAGGAACTGCAATATTGACAAGAATTAAAAAAGCAAAACCTAGAAAAGCAGTTCCTATAATAGATAATAAATGCTTTATTTTAGCACCTCCTATAAACATCATTGTAAAACAAACGGTAAATAACATAGCTGCGGTAGAAAAATCAGCTGGGAGAATTAAGCCACAAATTAGAGCTACAGGCCATAAAATAGGTATTAAACCTTTTTTAAAATCCTTGATTTCGTCCTTCCTATTGGTTAGCATGCGCGAGACATAGATTATCAAAACTAGTTTCGCAAAATCTGAAGGTTGAAAACCCATTATCCATCTTGAAGCATTTCCTTTACTCACCCCAAATAAAAGTGTAACAAACAATAAAACAATAGAGACAAAAATTCCTATCTGGGATAATCTCGAAAAATACTTGTATGGAAAAAACTGCAAATAAATAATCAGAATAA
>CAYREL010000132.1:0-3800 GCA_964423275.1 uncultured Flavobacteriales bacterium
ATTCATCAGTTAATGGGGAAATTGAATTTTATAATATTATGAAAAAAATGATTCCAGATGCTAATGGGACACCTCTTTCAAATTTATCTGGTCCTAACAACCCAACAACAGTTAATTTAACTTACACCTTCAATGGATTATATAATTTACCTCCAGATTCAGACACTCCTATTGACCATACAATTGAACATAGTATTGAAGATTTTCAAAACCTTGGAGTTGCAGTTTGGATACAAGATATAGACACTAAATATGTATTACAGTCTACAGAAGGCTCTATAGTTACAAGCACATTAGAACTCGACAAAAAAGAAATAAAAGTATTTCCTAATCCGTCTAGTGAATTTGCAAATATTATTCTACCATTAAATCATAGCGCATCTACAATGGAAATCTATGATGTAATTGGAAATATGATTTTTTCTAATAAACTAACTGAAAATAAAAACAACTATAAAATAAATTTAGCTGATTTTAGAAGTGGTATATATCAAATAGTAATAAGTTCTAAGGATAAAATAATTACAGAAAAAATAGAAGTTTATAAATAATCCTAGTACTTACAAAGCATAGCTACTTGCTTTTCGCCAAAAGGAACTTTTTCAAGAGTCTCAAAACCAAACTTATGATGAAAATCTAAGGACTGTTTATTTAATGGAATAGTATTTACCTCACAACATAATGGACATACTGAATTATTGGCAATTTTATAAATTTCATTGTAAAGCTCAGTACCATACCCTTTTCTTTGAAATTCTTCTGCAAAAGCAACTCTATCGATATATATAAAGTTCTTAAAATTATTTTTAAAAAACTTATAGTTAAGAGATTTATAATCACTTTTAAAGTCCATTACAAATGCAAATCCAACAAAATTTTTTTTTACAAAAACTAGAACAGCAAACAAGGAATGATTGTAGATATCCCGAACATGTTTTAAACTATTTAATGAACCTAAAGCAGGAATATTCTTCTGATTTAGCTCAAAAATAAATTGCAATATTTTATCTGATAATTTATCTTTTTGGCTGTATATAATTTCAATTCTACAATTCATTTAACAGGTTATTTATCAATATTAAAATAATTTTTAAGTATATCTTAATAAATTTACCAACCTTTTTTAAAAAATCACGTATTTACTATAAAACAAAGAAAATGAAAAATATAATAAAAATCTCCTTTGTAGTAAGCCTTGCATTTATTTTCAACTCTTGTTCAAAAGAAGGATGCACAGATCCCAATGCTTACAATTATAGCTCTGAATCTACTACAGATGACGGATCTTGTACATTTCAAGGTTGTACAGACCCTAATGCTGTCAATTATGACTCTTTAGCAACCGTAAGTGGTGAATGTATTTATGATCAAGTTGGCTCTTGGACTTCGGTATTCCAAGAAATTAATATAAATCTAACCATGACTCTTCTTGGATTTCCTTTAATTGACACCTCTTTTACTCAAAGTGTACACCCAGACTCACTTGAACCTAGCGGAATAGATGTTTTTTCTGATGGAAATTTAATAATTCACTATAATAACAATCCATCTGAAGATGGCACTTGGACAAGATCAAATGATATGTTAGAGATGAATTTACAAGACACATCATTGATATTTAACATAGATTCTGTTAGTGGAACATTATTAAAACTAAGTGCTTCACAGTCTGAATCAAATATAGACCCAACTACTGGTGCTTCAGTTAACTATGATTATGGGATAGTATGGGATTTAGACAGGAATTAATAAAAAAAAACAAAGAATTAAGCTCTTATTTTAAGAGCTTTTTTTTGGCATTCTCTTAAATAATCTTAATGATTCAATTATAAAATCTTGTGGATAAGATGAAGTGTCCACTCCAAACCTACCACCCCAGTCTCCCCCAACTGCTTGATTAATTATTAAATGAAAAGATTTGTCAAATGGCCACTGCTCTATTCTATCATTAGGTGATCTTTTAATACTATTGTATAATTCAGAGTCTACATACCACTCTAAAATAGAATCTGTCCAGTTAATAGCATAAGTATGGAAATTTTGATGGGCTGTGTTTATAACGATACTATCTGACTTTTGGGTATTTATTGTATGGTTGTAATCCTTTGTATGAATTGTACCAAGGATTTTACAAGAGTCATAGCCTACGTTTTCCATAATATCAATCTCACCATCTAACGGCCAATTCAAGGCTCTATCTAAGGTTGGGAGCATCCAAATTGCTGGCCAAGAACCAGTAGCATTAGGTAACTTTGCTACAACTTCTAAATATCCTTTTTGAAAATCAATTTTGTTTTTGGTGGTGATTTTTGCAGATGTAAAAAGGGTAGAAACTGTATCGTAGTAAGCAGAAATAGTGAGATTACCATTTTCAACTTTAAGATTTGAAGACCCATTGGTATAATATTGTAATTCATGGTTCCCAAATCCACATAGTTCTGGACAGCCATTTCCTATATAAATATTCCAAAAATTAGTGTCTAAACTAGAGCCTTTAAAATTATCCTCCCAAACCAAATTAACAGGATATTCTTTTGATTTCTCACTAGCACAAGAAATGACAATAAGAAATACTATTGAGAAATATAAATGCTTCATTAATTTACCTTACAAAAAAGTTTAAAGAAGTAAGGTCTTTAGAATTTCCACCAACATGAACTGTAAAGTCACCACTTTCAAGAACATATTTATTTTCTAGATTAAGAAAAGAAAAATCTTTAACAGGGATACTAAAAGAAACTTTTTTGTTTTCTCCAGATTTAATATAAACTTTATCAAAAGCTCTCAGTCTTTTATTATCGGGTGTAATGGAAGCAAATAAGTCAGAAACATAGACTTGGACAACCTCTTGTCCATCTACATCCCCAGAATTATAAACAGTTAGAGATATATTTAACGTATCGTCTGCAGCAATAGAATCTTCTTCTATGGTAATGTCTTTATATTCAAAATTGGTATAACTTAAACCATAACCAAACTCATATAAATTATTTAATTTTCCTACATAGTTATAAGCCCCTTGAGAATTATTTTGAACTTCTGATGGCTTGTAATAATAGGTTGTAAGAGAATTAGGAAAAGCTGGATAAGTATAAGGTAGTTTTCCAGATGGATTAACTTTTCCATTGATTATATCTACTAAAGCATCTGCACCCAGATTTCCTGGCAAATAAATATTTAAAACAGCAGACATCAAAGGCTCAATTTCAGAAATTAATCTTGGCCTTCCTATATTAAGAACTAAAATTATTGGTTTTCCACATTTGGAAAGTTTATTGGCAAGCTTAAGCTGTAATTTATGAAGATTTAAGTCATTTAAATCCCCTGGTTTTTCTGTATAACAGTTTTCACCTAAACATAATAAAACATAATCATGGTATTTAGCTGCATCCACTACTTTTTGAATATCATCTTCAGTCATTTCATAAAAAGATCCATTTTTTTTGTAAGAAACTCCAGGGATAAAAGAAACATTTTCTTCTCCATAAGACTTAGAAAATGCTTCATAAATAGTATTATATGCTTTTGGGCTTAGATTATCTTTTACAACTTCACTATTCATATTTCCTTCTTTTTCTACTGTAGCAATTAAATTTGCAGGAACACCGTCTATATACCAATCTGTATATTTACCTTGCCAATTGTAAGTCCAGGCTCCGTTTAGAGAGTTCATTGTATTTCCATTAGGTCCAGTAACCAATATTTTGGATCCTTTTTTTAATGGAAGTATTGAATTATTGTTTTTTAATAAAGTAATAGATTCCGATGCAGATTCATAAGCTAATTTATTAGACTCTTCA
>CAYREL010000133.1:0-3792 GCA_964423275.1 uncultured Flavobacteriales bacterium
CCAACCCTGCATATAGTGGACTTAAAAAGAGATCTTATCCAAAAGAAGAAAAGATAAGTAAGATTAAAATTAAGACCACTACTTTAGACAATCAGCTAATCAACGAAAACAGAGTCGATCTAATAAAAATAGATGTAGAAGGTGGAGAGTTTGGCGTATTAAAAGGTGCAAAAAAAGTTATAGAAAAATTTCATCCTGTTATTATTTTTGAGCATGGGCTAGGAGCCTCAGATTATTACAACACAAGTTCAGAAGATATTTTTGATTTTTTTGAAAATTCTAAATATTCTCTTTTTACTTTAAAAGGATTTATTGCTGAATCTTCCCCTTTGCTAAAAGATAAATTCAATGATCTTTACCATAGAAATAAAGAATATTACTTTCTTGCAATGTTTAAAGTTTGATAATTTTAAAGTACTCTTTATTCAGATTTTGCTGTACTTCTAGTAGATAAATTCCAGTTTTAATATTTTCTAAACTGTGTTTGTAACTGTTGTAAATATATTTTTCAACTAATTCTCCACTTAAACTATATATTGAAATTTTACTTCCAGTTTTAATATTTTTAAATTCTATGAAATCTTTAGTAGGGTTTGGGTAAATTTCTGTCCTATTAAAACCAATTTCACTATTGCTAAGTAAGAGATTGTTGTCATAATTACTGTCCCATAAACCGTTATTGGTCTTGGATATGAATATATCTGTAAATCCATTATTAGTTTCTTGAGTATTGCCAATTGCTACAAATCCATTGCTATATAAGAGGGTATCCAAACCATTTACAATATCATTTACATTTCCATTAATATTAGAAGTTCCTACTTGAATCCATTGGTTATTCAACTCTGCATAAAAAATCTTATTTTTCGAAAATTGGTGAATATTTGAAATTAGATAATAGTTGTTGGAACTAGGTTTCTTAATTACCTCTACGCAGGATTGTTCACTCTCTGAGTAATAATTGAAATCTGCATAAAAAAGATGATTTCCTGCAGTATCAATTCCTCCAACTAAATAATAATTTCTGGGTATAATATTGGTTGACTGAATTTGTTGGATACTTCCACAAAAAATAATTTGATCACCTATTTTGGTGATTGACTTTCCATTACTTAGTATGCTGTCACTGTAAAAATTCCATAAAGTATCTCCATTTTCTTTACAGCTATTAATCCATAAGGTAGGTTCAAGATTGAAGTTGTAACTACTACCTATACAAAATAACTTGCCATCTTCAGATTGGACGATATCTTCCAGTTTATCCTCTAAATTACCACCATATGTTTTCATCCATAGAGAGTCTCCAAGTGAATTAATTTTTAGAACAAACCCATCTCCATTTATGCTTCCATAGTTATAGGTCTGTCCAACCACATAAAAATTATTAGAATCTACTGTAGATTTAATTATTTTGTTCCCAAAATCCCAATCTGCTCCCCCATATCTTTTAGACCATTCTAAAGCTCCATTTTTATCCATCTTAACTATAAAAACATCGTAATTTAAATTTTGACTATTGGAGTATCCACATGCAATAAAACCAGAGTCAGCAGTTTCAACAATACTATTTCCATAATCAATATTTGGCCCACCAAATGTTTTGTGCCACATTACTTCTCCAATATTGTTTGTTTTTATTATGTATAAATCAGTTAACCCATTGCCATAACTTTCCGTTGCCCCAATTGTTGCAAATCCACTGTCCGTACAAGAAATTATATTTTCTCCATAGTCATTTCCATTTCCTCCATAAGATTGAAAGAAGGTGGTTTGACTCTTTACATTCAAAAAGCAAAGCAATAAAAAGTAAATTGAAATATTTTTTTTCATCTAATTTTCCAATTCAAATTTAAAACTATTCCTAAAGATCTTCCTAAAGAAGGTATTAACCCTATGCAATTTTGAAGAATGATTTGAGCGTTTATTTTTTCAGTATGGTAGGAGGTATTTATTCCCCACTGAAACTTATTGTATCCACCGTAACTTAAATTAGATCCAAAATTTAATTTCTTTTCATTTCTATAATTAAATCCAAAGTATGATTTAGGTAAATATTGTGAATTATTTCTGTAAAATGCTCCTGCAAATAGTTCTAAATTATTTAAAGACTTTACAACATTGAATTTAACTTCAAATGGGGTAGTTGAGATAACTCTATTATTAGAAGTGTATGGTCGAAATGGTGTTGAAATTTCACTAACCAAACTAGAAATATTGGTTATTTGATTAAATGACAATCCAGAATAAGTAAAAGATGTATCGTAATTAATAGTTTCAATATTACTGTGAAGAAACATTAATCCTAAATTTTTTATTTCTAGTTCGTACTCTAAACCAGTCGTCTTAAAATCATTTTTAATCCTAAAAGTTAGTCCAAGACTATTTCCATTTTTTTTAAATGCATTATTATTGTTTCTAACAAAAGAAATATTTGGATTTACAACAACATTCCAATGGTAGTTACTATTGAAATCAATTAAATCATTTTCTCCAAAACTACCGTTGTATTCCTGAAGAATATTACCAATCACTAACCCAAAAGAGAAATTTTTATAAAACTTTCCAAAATTAACTAGTTGGTGATTTCTAAAATGAAAATTAGTATTTTCTAGAGAAATTTGTTGATTCAATTCTTTATTCCCAATAAAAATTAAATCGTATAATCCTTGTTGGTATCTTCCTGCTGTACTTATTTTATTTTGTAAAGAAAAATACCATCCATTTAGTTCACTATTTTCTTGGTATATATTCACTCCAAAATTCATATCTGTTTCAAAACCTGATCTTTGATTTTTAGCAATGGAGTAAGAATTTCCTTTTTCACTTTCACCAATAAATCCGCCAAAGTATATTTTATTGAAAAAATTCACTGGTAAATGGGTAGAGCCAACAGAACCATAAAACGAACTAATTACTTCAACTTTAGTTGTTTTTTTGGCAATTGAATCTCTGTTTAATGAGTAGCATTTAATCTGGATGATTATCAAAAATAAAATGGTTAAATATTTCAATTCAAGTTAATTTTTGAATTTACATCCATATTTATACTATAATAGAGGTTCTGATTTCCAAGAACTGGGAAATAGTTTGTAGAGTCAGGACTAGAAATTATTAGTTCTAATATTATCCTATTGTCATTTTGAAGTTCAATTATTAAATCATTTTCCAAATCCAGTTCATTTATTGTGTTTGTTGCCTGAATGAAATTTCCTAAATTATCAACTTGACAATGATTGATACAAATAGGGGCGGAGTTTAGAATTTCACCTGACATAAGTTTTAAATTGGCACAACATTTCCAAGGAAATTCATTGGTGAAATCTAATTTTATTAATGCATCGTTAACAGCTATATTCTTAGGTAATTCATAATTTAAAGTATCTAAAAACACAATAGAATCTAGGTTTTGTTTTAATGGAATATCTACTGAAAGATCTAAAGAAAGTGGATGCTGTTGATATAAAAAGTCATTGTATCCAGATTGGTTCCCTAATGGGTTTGTAAGTAGTTGGTAGTCGATATTTATTTGTTCTGGAAAAATAGATATTAATTCGGGAAGATTTGAGTTGCTATTATTGAAATTAATATTCATCACACTATATTGAAAATCGTGTCCTAGGTTTAAAGCTCTATTGATATTGATATTTTGATTTATTGATAGGTGGTCTAAAGTTACCACTTGGTTCTCTTTTTTAAATTCAATTTTATTCAATTTTAGTTGTGCATCTATACCTATCCCGTTTTTAATTAAAAGTTCAAATTCTGAGTCATTTATTTCAAAGTTTTTTGAGT
>CAYREL010000134.1:0-3790 GCA_964423275.1 uncultured Flavobacteriales bacterium
AGCTAAAGCTACCTACCAACAAGCTCTTGATCTTAAAAGCGAAGAAAAATATCCATCAGATAAACTAACTTTCATAGAGGATAAACTAAAAGAAATAGCTGATGCTAAAAGTAAAATGGAAGAGTCTAATAAAGTTTATCAAGCAGAAATACTTAAAGCAGACGGTCTATTTAACGAAGCTAAATTTGAGGAAGCTTTAACCAGTTATCAGTCAGCTAAAAAGATTAAAGAAAATGAGAGCTATCCAGACCAAAAAATTAACGAAATAAAAATAAAAATCACCCACATTGCCAATCAACAAAAAGAGTCACTAAAGAAATATTCAGATTTCATTAAAAATGCAGATGCTAGTTTTAAAAGTCAAAATTGGAAGCTTTCCAAACAATTTTACAATAATGCATTGTCAGTAGATCAAAGTCAAGAATATCCAAAAAAACAATTAGAGATAATAGAACAAAAAATTAATGAGCAAGAAGCTTCATTGGCAGAATCAAAAGAAAAATTAGAGAAGTTTAACTCACTAATTAGTCAGGGAGATAATTCTATAAAAACAGAAGACTTTGAAATGTCAAAATCTAAATATTTAGAGGCTAAAGAACTTTTTCCAAACAACTCTACAGTAGATCAAAAGTTAAAACATTTAAACTACTTAATAGATCAAAAGTTGAAATCAAATCAATCAGATAGTTCTTTTAAAGAATTAATTACCCAAGCTGATAATTATAGAGATAATGAGAAATGGGAAGAGGCCATAGATAAATATAGAATGGCTGCTAAAATTAAAACCTTGGATACTTATCCAAAGCAACAAATTGATTTAATTAATCTTAATATTTCTGAACAAACCAATTCAAATATACAAAGTCAGTACCAGAATTTGATAAAGTCTGCAGATGAATTATTGTTAGACTCTTCTTATGATCAAGCAATACAAAAATACGATGAAGCAAATGAAATATCTCCAAATGAACCTTATCCAATCCAAAAAATTAGAGAGATTAAAAGATTAATTATTGAAAAAGAATCCAAAGACAATGAATACCAAACTTTAATCAACCAAGCTGATAAAGAATTTAATTCAGAGAATTATGAAGATGCTTTAAATCATTACACATCTGCAAAAAACATTTACAACAAAGAACATCCTAATCAAAGAATAGAAGAAATTAATTTAAAATTAAATGATTTAAAATCTTTGAGTGACCAAAAAGCATCTAAAAAAAGTCAATATCAAGAATTGATTAAAAAAGCCGATCAACTATTTACGGAAAATAATTTTACTGAATCTCAGTCCAAATACCAAGAAGCTCTTAATTTATTTGGCAACGAATACTATCCAAAAAAGAAACTTTCTGAAATAAAATTGAAACTAGAAGAGATTCAGTCCAAAGAAGAAGTAGAACAGAACTATCAAAATATAATTTCTAGAGCCAATGCATTAAGAGACGAAAACAAATATATAGAAGCAAAGCTAGCATATCAAAAAGCCAAATTAATTCTCCCTCAAAAGACATACTCAGATGAACAAATTACAATTATTGAAAAAGCTTTAGTCAACCAAGGCAAGGATCAAATCAAAAAGGAATTCGATAATGTAATTAAAATTGCAGATGAAAATTTCAATAATAAGAAGTATGGACAAGCAAGAGATTTATACAAAAAAGCTAGAGAAATTGATTTTACCAATGATTACCCTAACCAAAGAATTGTTGAAATAAATCAGTTGTTATCAGAGCTCTCTAATAAAGAAAATGATGAAAAGAGAAATACAGCCATCAAAGAAAAGTTCGATGGTTTGCTTCAAAAAGCAGAGGATGCCAAATCCAACAATCAGTTAAGTAAAGCAAAAGAATTTTACTTACAGGCCAGTAAAATTATGCCCAACGATCCCATCCCTAATTCGAAAATATTAGAAATAGAAAAATTAATGGTCGATCAATTTAGTAATAAGTCTAAGAAAAAATACGACGATTTTATAGTCAAAGCAGAAAAGTTTTTTAATGACAAGAATTATGATAAGTCTATAATATATTATAGAAAAGCATGGTCTGTTTTGCCTGATGAAACTGAACCAAAAGAAAAGATAAAACAAGTCTCAGAGGCCAAAATAACTGCTCTTAACAATATTGAGAAAAATAATCAATATAATTCTTTAATTAAACAAGGTAATAGATATCTTTCTTCTAAAAGCTACTCTTTAGCAATTGAATCTTTTCAGAATGCTTCGAAAGTGAATCCAGAAGGAAAAGAACACATAGGAAAAGTAGCTGAAATTAACCAGCTCATGGACCAAGATGCTTCCAATGGTTTGTCTAGTAACCAATCTATTTTAAATAGCTATAGTATGATGTATGGAAAAGAAGTTTCTGGAAAATATAGTGAGGAACAGATAGATCGAATGATGGGTTCCGAAAAATCAGACGATTTCGAAAAATTAGGAGAAAATTCTGACTTTAAAAAAAGTGTTGTTGAACAATTTTCAGTTAAAAAAAGGTCTCAACAAGAAATAAAAACAAGTCTTCAAAACGATCAGATAAGTGTTTTTTATAAAAACATTGAGAAAAGTTTTGAAAATAGTAACGATTCAAGGTGGGGAAATATCCCCAAAGTGGTGGATTACAAGGAAATGAATATGTCAAATATGGGTGAGATTTATTTGTTTTCATTAGAAAATACAACAAGAAATTTTAACAAAATTGAAACACAAAACCAATTACTTGAAAATAAAGAAGTTTTTAGATCTGAAATAATTGCTAAAAACGATTTGACTGTAGATAAATTTTTTGACAATAAGTCTGTCAATGATTTGGAATGGATGAATAGAGGAATTTCAACTACCTATTCAAATTCTATAGAAAATGAATTGTTATTTACAGACTTTGAAATTGAAAATATTGCTAGACTAAGTAATAGAGATCTTTTAATTGATAAAATCGATAGTTATAAAGAAGATCTTTCAATTATAAGCGAAGATGAAGAGGGTCATTCTGAAAATACTACTTATAACTTTCATGTTTTTACTGAAAATATGCTAGGTCTTTTTAATAACAATACATCTAACTTAGACGAGACCAGACAAACTAAAATTATTCCATCTTTCGGATATTATGAAAATGATTTTTTTAATAAAAATTCATCTATTAATATTAAGAGTATTAGTAATACCTATAATAATTTTGAAAATTCTCAAACAATTATTTCCAAACTAAATGATTTTGCTTTGTTAGCCGATGAACCTAGAAATACCAATTCTTTTAATCTAGATCATTATTTAGACAAAGAACTTTCCAAGGTTTCTATATGGGCAGATGTTAGTTCTGATAAAGTTTACAATCTTCATTTTATTAATGAGATGTATCAAGATGAATTAAGTTTAGATGGTGAGAATCGTGAAGATGGAAGAGTTTCTAACACTTATAATCTAGAAATTTATTCCGATAGCTATCTTGCTAGTCAAGGACAATTCAATAAATCTGATCTCAATTCAGATTATATAACAGCCCAATTCCTTGAAGAGTCTAAGGGAATTTCTGTTAAAAAAGCTTCTTCTATTAATATTCAAAAGTTAGCTCAACAGTTTCCTCAAGGAATTACTGAGAAGGTCTACGAGCGCAAGGATTCTAATGGAGATGTTTCAGAGTTAACTATCGTTAGGATTGTGGTAAGTGGAAACAAAGGTTCTGAGTATAAAAAAGTAAAATCTAAATATGGAGTTAGTTATTTCAAAAATGGAGGAATAATTAGCCAAAACACGTGGGATACAGAGACCAATTAATTTAGTTTTTAATTA
>CAYREL010000135.1:0-3788 GCA_964423275.1 uncultured Flavobacteriales bacterium
ATTATTTGATAAATGGTATTTTTCAATAGAATAATTTAACTCTTTATTTTCAGAGGGTAATCCAGGACCAGGTGAAAGTAAGATTTTATGTTCATTAGAAATTAAGTCATGATTTATCTCATCATTTCTAAAAATGGTAATTTCCTTACAATAAGGTTCTAAGTAATGAACAAGATTGTAGGTAAAAGAATCGTAATTATCTATAATTATTAATTTTATCAATATTTATTTATGTAAAAAATTCTTTTGAAATTAGAAAGATAATATTCAATCTTGCATAACTTGTTAGAATATTTCTATGAATAATTTTCTTTACTATATAATAATAATTCCAATTTCTAATCTAAACAACTTTTTTTTATACTTAGTTTCAGATGTTTTATATCTAATTATTGGTAAATTATTAAAGTATAGAAAACCATTAATCACCAAAAATCTTAAAAATTCTTTTCCTAAAAAAAACGAAAATGAAATAAAAAGTATCCGAAGATATTTCTACAAGCATTTCTCGGATTTGATTGTAGAGAGTTTAAAGGGGTTTACTATTTCAGAAAGAGGAATTAATAAAAAAATTAAATTAAAAAATACCGAGTTATTAAACGAAATGGCAAGAAAGAACCAAAATATAATTTTAATTGGGGGACATTATAATAACTGGGAGATGAGTGCTCAAAAAATGCCTTTGGAATGTGAACATGAGCTTTTTGCTATTTATAAACCATTGAATAATAAGTTTTTTGATAAAAAAATGAAAAATTCAAGAGAGAAATTTGGTCTCAGAATGGTTCCTATGAAAGAAACAAAGAATTATTTCCATACGGAAAATGAAAAACCAAGAGCTATTATTTTTGGTTCTGATCAAAGTCCATCTAATACCAAAAATGCACATTGGATAAAATTTCTCAATCAAGAAAGTGGTTTTTTATTTGGAGCAGAGAAATATGCTAAAGAATTTAATTGGCCTGTTGTTTTTGTAAGTATCCGAAAAACAAAAAGAGGAACTTATGAGTTATCCTTTCAATTAATTACGGATAAACCAAACAAGGAGCCTAAGGGAAAGATAACTGAGGATTTTGCAAACCTTTTAGAAGCTGATATCAATCGAAATCCACCATACTACCTGTGGACTCACAATCGATGGAAAAAAAGTAAATAGTTGTTTAACAGTGTTTTATTTATTTTAAAACGTTTATAAATGATAATAAACGAATGTTAATCATTTAAATTTACATTTTTTTGAAAATTTGAATTTTAATTTGCAGTGTCGAATAAATATCGGCCATATTGTTAAACTAAAATCAAAAATAAATATGA
The DNA here is from genome assembly GCA_964423275.1 of uncultured Flavobacteriales bacterium. Taxonomy (GTDB): domain Bacteria; phylum Bacteroidota; class Bacteroidia; order Flavobacteriales_D; family Parvicellaceae; genus MED-G20. Next base: position 1,315 of record CAYREL010000135.1, read on the forward strand.
GAAATCTAAGAAACAAAGTACAATTAATAGGTAATGCAGGAAGCACACCAGTAGTTCAAGAAACAAAGAATGGTAATAAATATGCAAAAATATCTATAGCTACTAATAACAACTACACCAATAAAGATGGTGAAAAAGTAAAAGAAACACAATGGCATCCTATTGTGTTTTGGGGAAAGAAAGCTGAAATAGCAGAAAAATATATATCTAAAGGACAAGAGGTATTTATAGAAGGTTCTTTAAATTACAGAACTTATGAAAATGATGAGGGAGAAACGAAATATGTATTTGAAATAATTTCAAATGACTTATTATTACTAAATAAATAAGAATAAATTATATAGATAATTTTAAAAGAGTCCTTTGAGGCTCTTTTTTTTATTTAATGATTTTTTTAACAAAATTATCCCATGAATAAGAATCGTGCTTTTTAAAAATAGCGGAACTCATCTCAGTTTCCTTGGTTTCATTTGAAAAATAATCCAAAATATATTTACTCATTTCATCTGGGTTAGTTGAGCTAATATACCCGTCTTTTTTATGATCTATTATTTCAGGCAGTCCCCCAACATTGGTTACTAGCATAGGTTTCTTATAATACATAGCTAATTGAGTAACGCCACTTTGAGTAGCTGAAGTATAGGGCAAGATTACTAGATTAGAAACTGAAAAGAAATCTGGAACTTGTTTGTTCTCAATAAATTGATTGTAAATTATAATGTTTTTTAAACTTAAATTCCTTATTAAATCTTGGTATTTGTCTTCAGAATCGTAAAATTCTCCTGCAATAATTAATTTAATATTCTTTTCTATAATTAATTTATTTGACATTGCTTTTATTGCTAAGTCTAATCCTTTATATTTTCTAATTAAGCCAAAAAATAATATGTATTTACCTTCTTTAAGGTTAAGACTTTTAAGGGCTGAAGCTTTATCGGTAATTTCACTGTAAGTATTGTAAATTGGATGGAAAAGAGATTCAACAATTACTCTGTTGTTTATTTTCTTGATGTCCTTTTTAACTTTCTCACTTAAGGTAAAATGAGAGTCACATTTATTTAAAAAATAATTAACCAACATAGTATCCCCTAATCTTTTTTCATGGGCAATAGCATTGTCAACAATCCCCAAAACTGGAATTTTATTTCTTTTTAAATATCCCCCAATTAAACCAAAACAGGGAGCGAAGAAAGGCATCCAGAATCTAATGTAAACTTTACTTGGATTTTTAGCCTTAATATATTTGGCTGTTCTCCACCATGAGATTGGATTAATTGAATTAATTATTGGAGATATTTTAAAGTTAAAAACTTCCGTTTGCTCTACTCTATTTTGAGATTTTCCAGGAAAAAGAAATTTAGGATACTGTAGAGAAAAAGATATTATTTCCACTAAAAACCCTTTTTCTACTAAGGATTTGGCCAATGCTTCGTTAAAATCTGAAATCCCTCCTCTTAATGGAGAAGCAGGACCAACTATAATGATTTTAGTCATTAACGTTTAATTTTTCTCTTATTTGGTATTGGTTTCTATTTGGAGAATTTCTAGACAACATTTCCCCTAAAAAACCAGCAAGAAAAAACTGAACACCTATTATAATTGAAGTTAAAGCAATGTAAAACTCTGTTCTGTTGGCAATTAATTTTGCACCCTTATCCAGAAATATTTTATCTATACCAATGTAAATTAAAAAACTAAAGCCAATTATAAAAACAAAAATTCCCAGGGTGCCAAATAAATGCATTGGTCTTTTCCCAAATTTCCCAATAAAAGTTATACTGAATAAATCTAAAAAACCAAAAATAAAACGTTCTAAGCCAAATTTAGTTTCTCCAAATTTCCTAGCTTGGTGCTTCACTACTTTCTCAGTAATATTTTGAAAGCCTGCCCATTTAGCAATTAATGGTATATACCTATGCATCTCACCGTAAACTTCAATATTTTTAACCACTTCTAACCTGTAAGCTTTAAGGCCACAATTCATGTCGTTGAGTTTAATTCCTGATACTTTTCGTGTAACTGCATTGTACAATTTAGTTGGAATTGTTTTAGAAAGTGGATCTTTTCTATCCTTTTTCCAACCAGAAACAATATCAAATCCGTCTTTAGTGATCATTTCATATAGACCGGGTATTTCATCTGGAGAATCTTGTAAATCAGCATCCATTGTAATAACAACATTTCCAATTGAAAGCTCAAAACCAATATTTAAAGCTGCAGATTTTCCGTAATTTCTTCTGAAAGAAACGCCTTTAATATTTTTATTTTTAGATTGAAGATTGTTAATTACTCCCCAAGAATTGTCCTTACTCCCATCATCAATAAAAATAAGCTCATACTTTAATTTTGATTTAGCAACTACTTTATCTATCCAAAGAGAAAGCTCTGGCAATGATTCTGCTTCATTGTATAATGGAACTACAATAGATAAATCTAAATTCATACAACAAATATATTGAAGTTTATCAATAGGA
>CAYREL010000136.1:0-3770 GCA_964423275.1 uncultured Flavobacteriales bacterium
GAGTTAATTCAAAAAATAAATGAAAATAAATTTATTGAATAATATTTTAGTAGGGTTTGTTACTGTCTTTATTTCTGCCTCTTGCAGTATGATTAAAAATGTTGAGGAAGGAAAAGTGGTAAAAGTGCTTCATGAAAAAAAGCTTTTAGATTCGATTAAAGAATATGAGCTAGATATTCAATGGTTAAAAGCTAGAGGAAATGCTTTAATAACTATAAATAATGAGGCCCCACAAGAACTAGATTTAAATATTAGATCTAAAGCAGACAGCTTAATTTGGCTCAATGTTTCTAAATTCAAAAAAAGAATATTTCGAGGAGAATTCAATAAAGATTCTGTAAAAATGGTCATCGAATATCCTGAAAAATTATATTTCAAGGGTTCTATTGCTAGTCTAGAGAATGATTTGAATTTATCGATTCCCTATGCTCTAATTGAAGATTTATTATTGGGGAGATCTTACCTAAAACATTTAGAAGATAAATTTATTCTACAAGTAAAAAATAATGAATACCATTTACTTTCTCATAGAAAAAGAAAAACCAAAAGAATTACAAAGAACAAAACTAAAAAATCAACAGACTATATTTATCAATCGTGGATTGATCCGTTTACTTATAAATGTAAGAGAATAAATATAATTTTCCCTTCATCCAATTCTGAAATCAACATCACCTATAAAAACTGGAAAAAAATAAATAATCAATACTTTCCTATGGATATTGAACTTATAATTAGCAACTTAGAGCTAGTATATAATCTTTCAATCAGCTATAAAAATATAAAGTTTGACTTGCCCCAAAAATTTCCTTTTAAAAGTATTGACAATAAGTACCAGTCTATAAAATTTAATGATTAGAACAATCAAACATATTTTAGTAGTTGGAGCTTTGCTACTTCCTTCTTTATTTTATGGTCAAAAAAAAAGTGATTTACTTAAAAGACAAGAAAAAAAATTATTAGAAAAAATTGAGCATACAAAAGAACTTATCAATCAAACTAGAGCTACAAAAAAACTTACGCTTAGCGAAATTAATATTGTCAACAAACAAATTCAATATAGGCAAAAGCTAATTGACAATTACAGTTTCCAACTTAGCAAAATGGATGAAAAAATAAAAGAAATTAATAGGCAGATTAGCTCTTTAACTAATACAGATAAAATCTTGAAAGAGGAATACAGAAAAATGATTCTATATGCCTTTAAGAATAGAGATCCTAATTATAAATTTCTCTATATAATTTCTTCTTCAACATTTTCAGAAGCTTTTCACAGAATGAAATATATTCAGTATTATAAAGACTACCGTTTAAAACAAATAGATAGAATTAAAAAAACACAAATTAATCTAGAAATTAAAAAAGGAGAATACTTTGAAGAAATTAAAAGAAAAAAATCACTATTAGAAAATAAAAAACAAGAAAAGATAGATTACCTAAAAGATAAAAATATCCAAATAAATTCTTTAGAGAAAATTAAAAACAATGAAAAAAATCTGGCTGAAGATTTAGAAAAAAACAATATAAAACGACAAGAAATTGCAAAAGCTGTAAAAAAAGCTATTGAAAAAGAAATAAGAGCTTTAGAGAAATTGAAAAAATCAAAATTTGATTCTACGCCTGAGGGAAAAGCACTTTCAAAAAATTTCAGCAACAATAAAGGTAGGTTAATCTGGCCCGTTGAAAAAGGAGAAATTACCAGTAGGTATGGAAAGCATCAACACCACTTAGTTATAACAGCAACTGTTGATAATAATGGGATTGATATTACTACATCTAAAAATGCAAATGTTCGTGCTGTTTTTGGCGGGAAAGTAACAAGTGTTCTTATAATTCCAGGAGCTGGTAGAGTGGTGATGGTAAGCCACGGAGAATACAGAACTGTTTATGCTAATTTACAGGAAGTTTATGTAAAAAAAGGAGACTTCATTAAAACCAAAGATAAGGTGGGTAAACTGCTTGCTAAAGAATCTGGTATTTCAGAAGCTCATTTTGAAATATGGAGAATATTAGCCGAAGGATTAAATACTGTGAACCCTTCTGTATGGTTGTCAAAATAATTAACCAATCTCAATTAAAACATCTAATCCATCAAAAGGATTATTTCCTTTAGGTTTGTTTTTCAAAACAACTTGAACGTATCCAAATTTATTGATCATTTTTTGAACTACTTTATTTATAGAATTATTTAAATACCCAAGTTTAAACCCTTGATAATATATTGCTAAAGAATTCTCTTCCCAAAATCTACTTTTGTCAGACTCTATAGTTAGTGAATCATTAATTTTAAGGGAGTCTTTTACGTATATATAATCATGTCTTGTAAGTTCTACTAAATGCGTCATAATCCCCATTTTAGGTAGTATGACCTCTATGTTTTCAGAAATTGCTAATGTTTTCATCTTATGCTGTTTTTAATTGAAATAAATGTTGGTTAATAAATGTTTCGTTGGTAGAAAAAATTAAATCCTCACCTAAATGATTTTTTGGGACAATTTCACACACTTGATCATTATCCCCAATTAGCTTATTCCACAAAGAGTTGGTTTTTTGAAAACCAATTATTTTTTCACATAAATGGCTAAACCTAACAAGGTCTATTGGAATTGAAGTATAATAGTTTTTATTATTTATTCTAACTGCGCCATCCAGTAATATAGCTGTGTCATTTTTCTCATAAATAATATAATTTACTTGAAAAGTGATTTTAGGATTTGTCTTTGTTGTCATTTTTAAATTTTTAATACACAACAAATATGAGCAATAACAACGTAATCATTTTACGTAGTGAAGAAACTAATACTTTACACTTAAAGATTCATTTATTTTTATTTTTTTAGAGAGCCCTAATGCTTTTACCTTTAGAGTTCCGTCAATTAAAAGTGTAACCTCATTTCCAGTGATATAGCTGAAAAAACCTGATACTACGGGAATAAAACTTTTGATTTCTGTAGAAAAAGATAAGTTAATCTTAGAAATACCACTTTTTTTAAGGACGTAGGAATCTGTAATTTCCAAAACACCTATATCTTCTTTTCCAAGTAACCCTTTAACGTTAGCCGACTTTAAGACTATATTGTACGGATTAGGATTAAAGAAACTTAATTCAACACAAATAGGGTTACAACCATCTTCCTCAGAAAACGAATAATCTTCCATCCCCTTAAATTTAAGGGGCTTATATAAAGAGCAAGAACAAATCAAAAAACTTAATATAATGATGGTAAATAATCTCATTTCTTATAACATAAGATTTGCATAATTTTTGTAAAAATATGGTATTGTTTCAATTCCCTTGTAAAAATTAAATAAACCAAAGTGTTCATTTGGAGAATGGATTACATCAGAATCTAATCCGAAACCAAGTAGTATTGTTTTCAATCCTAAAACTTCTTCAAACATTGGAACTATAGGTATACTTCCTCCACTTCTAACTGGAATTGGTGTTTTTCCAAAAGTTGTTTCCATTGCGTTTTTAGCAGCTAGATATGCAGGAAAGTCTGTAGGAATAACCACCCCTTCTCCTCCATGATGAGGGGTTACTTTAATTTTTACATATTCAGGGGCAATTTTCTTAAAATGGCTTTCAAATAATTCAGTGATCTTTTCTGAACTTTGATTAGGTACTAATCTCATGGAAATTTTTGCATGTGCTTTGGATGGCAATACAGTTTTAGCTCCTTGGCCAATGTAACCTCCCCAAATACCATTTACATCTAAAGTTGGCCTTATAGAATTTCTTTCATTGGTAGTAAATCCATCTTCTCCAT
>CAYREL010000137.1:0-3762 GCA_964423275.1 uncultured Flavobacteriales bacterium
AAACGAACTGTATTTCTATATAGTCCAAACTAAAAGGAATTTATAATAGCTTCAAAACTTTCAGAATCTAATGAAGCACCACCAATTAAACCACCATCAATATCTTTCATGGAAAATAATTCTTTGGAATTAGAAGGTTTACAGCTTCCCCCATAAAGTATAGATATTTGATCCGATATGTCATTTCCAAATACTTCAGAAACAAGGCCACGAATAAAAGAATGCATGTCTTGGGCATCTTGAGGGTCAGCTGTAAGTCCAGTACCTATAGCCCAAACTGGTTCATAAGCAATAACAATTGTACTAAAATCTTCATTAGAAAGATTACTTAGAATTTGTGAAAGTTGAGACTTTACAACATTAAAGTGATTTTTACTTTCTCTATCAGAAAGAGATTCTCCGCAGCAGAAAATTGGAGTTATGCCATGCTTTAAAAGCATTTCGACTTTTTGAAAAATAAGTAAATCTGTTTCTTTGTGAAAAGTTCTTCTCTCTGAATGTCCAACAATTGCAAAACGTAAATTAATAGAGGAAAGCATTTCTGCAGAATATTCTCCAGTAAAAGCCCCATTACTATTAGCAGAAACATCTTGGGAAGAAATACTTACTTTAGATGCGTTGCTAAAACTATCTAAATATAAAGATGCAGGTGCAATAACAACCTCTACATCATCTGGATAGGTTTTAGATTCTAAGTCGTTATATAAAATATCTGCTTCTGACTTGTTAAGATTCATTTTCCAATTACCAGCAACAATTTTTTTTCTCATTTTTAAAGCTATTTATACTATTTATTCTCTATTGATTTAAGAAGTAATTCAGGGTCAAAGGCACTTTCATTAGTGCCATTAAATTCTTTTAAAATATTACCATTCCAGATGTAAAAAATACCTGGAGTATCTCTTTCCCATGTTAGAACATCGTAAAAAGTTGAAATATCTAATACAATATAATGGTACTGGCTTCCTGCATATTCAAAAAATTCAGGAATCTTATCTACTTCTTCGTCCATGAAAACGATTTCAACTTTCGGAAAATTCTCAACTATTTTAGACAACGAATCAATGGATCTAACAGCTGCTCTGCAATGGTCACAACCTGGTGCAAAAAAACATAAAATAAGTCTTCCATTATCTGCAAATGGTAAGGTTTGACTAAATTCAGATTTCATTTGTTTTGGACCTTCTAGGATTGGATTTTCTTGAATTTGATAATTATTAGAATCAATAGTAACATTATCAGAACTTTTAATAGGCACTAAAACCATTATTCCAACAACAAAGAATAGATATATAAGAAAACCGTAAAATATTTCCATTTTCTTTGATTTGTCTTTAGAAACCAATCTATTTAGAATAACCAATAACCCAATTGCAAAAATATTTTTTAAAATAGCTTCTAGAGGTGTCATCGGTAAAAGAGTACCGAAACAACCACAATTACCACTATTACCGGTTAAATAAATTTGGAGGGCTAAATGAATGCAAAAAGCTGCAAGAATAAATACAGTAAGTGGAATAACAATTCTTTTTAAGTAAAACGGTAATAAAATTAATACTCCAATAGCAAACTCTAAGGCAATTAAAATTCTAGATAAGTAAGAAGATATTTCGGAACTAAAACCCAATGGAACTAGTTGTTTTGCTTCAAAGGTTGTTATTGAAAAGTAAGCAGAAGGCTCGTGGTATACTTTTGCATAAGCAGATACCAAAAACAATAAAGAAATAACAATTCTTATAACCCAGACTCCAATTAATTTATTATTCATTTTTTTTTAGTTAAGATGAATCATTGCAAAAATGCTGTAATTAATCATATCGTAATAATTTGCATCAATTCCTTCTGAGATTAATGTTTTGCCCTCATTGTCTTCAATTTGCTTAACTCTTAAAACCTTCATTAGAATTAAATCTGTTAATGAAGAAACTCTCATATCTCTCCATGCTTCTCCATAATCATGGTTTTTTTGTTGCATTAATTTCTTAGAAATTGATATTTTTTGATTGTACAATTCTACTACTTCAAAAGAGGGAATCTCCATTCTTTTATCGCTGTGCAAGTCTATTTGAATTAAAGCCATAACGCAGTAATTTATTATTCCTATAAACTCAGATTCTATTCCTTCGTCTACTTTAGAAGCACCTGTTTCTTGAATAGTTCTAATCCTATTAGCTTTTATAAAAATCTGATCGGTTAAAGAACTTGAACGAAGAATTCTCCAAGCTGTTCCGTAGTCAATGGTTTTCTTTTTAAAAATCTCAGTACATTTGACAATAACATTATCGTACTGTTCAGAAGTATTAGACATAAATTTAAAATATTTTTTACGCTTGAAAGATACATATTTACTTGATAATTATTCCATAAATTTTAAGGGAAATCTCATAAGTTTGAGTCGACCTGTGGTGATGAGTATTTTAAATACTACACCGGATTCATTTTTTGATGGTGGTAAATACAATTCTATAGAAAAAGCACTTAAAAAAGTAGAGGAAGATCTAAATCAAGGTGCAACCATTATAGATATAGGAGGATATTCCACAAAACCAGGTGGAAATAGTGTAACAATTGATGAAGAAATTAGACGTACAATTCCCTACATAGAAAAAATAGTGGATACATTCCCAGAAATAAATATTTCTATTGATACTTTTAGAGGAAAAGTTGCTGCTTTAGCAATAGATGCTGGAGCTGGAATGATCAATGATATATCCGCTTGGAATATAGATAAAGAAATGTTTGAAACTATCAAAAAATACAATGTGCCTTATGTCCTAATGCATATGAAAGGAGAACCAAAAAACATGCAAGACAATCCTAGGTATGAAAATGTAACAAAAGAAGTTATTCAATTTCTTTCTAAAAAGTTAAATATGTTAAATTCTAATGGGATAAATGATATTATTATAGATCCTGGTTTTGGTTTTGGCAAAACAAATTCAGATAATTATAAATTATTGAAAAATATAGAATTTTTAAAAGTGTTAAAAGCACCTATTTTATCTGGGGTGAGCAGGAAGTCTATGATTTATAAAACACTAAAAATCAATAAATTAAATTCAATTAACGGAACAACTGCTTTAAATATGTTTGCACTTTCTAAAGGAGCTAAAATATTAAGAGTTCACGACGTGAAACAAGCTATGGAATGCATATATTTAAATGAGGAAATTAATAGTAATTAAATGAAACTTTCTGTTGTAAATACTGGATACTTTAAATTAGATGGAGGTGCAATGTTTGGTGTTGTTCCAAAAAAGCTATGGACTAAAACTAATGAGGCAGATCAAAACAATCTATGTACATGGGCCATGCGGAGCTTACTTATTGAAGATGGAGATAAATTAGTCTTAATTGACACAGGAATCGGCAATAAACAGACAGATAAATTTTTTAGCCACTACCATCTTCATGGTGAAGACAGCTTACAAGGTTCTTTAACAAAATCTGGATATTCTTTAGATGATGTAACAGATATAATTCTAACCCATTTACACTTTGACCATTGTGGTGGAGCTGTAAAATGGAAAAACAACGACAGAAAAATTTTAGAGCCTGTTTTTAAAAATGCTACTTTTTGGAGCAATAAAAATCACTGGGACTGGGCCATGAAACCCAATCCAAGAGAAAAAGCATCTTTTTTGAGTAACAACATATCTCCAATTGAAGAGAGTGGACAATTGAAATTTATTGAAAGAAAGGGTCAATTAACTAAAGATATATTTCAAAACATTGATATTTTTTTTGCAGATGGTCATACCG